>NZ_JBYCLA010000467.1:0-7369 GCF_057473665.1 Mycobacterium sp. TH-M25 | reverse complement strand
TTGTCGTAACAGACCATGGACATCGTCGTATCACGAGTCGATAACTTTCTATCACGGCAGAGTAACGACGATCAAGAGTGCGTAGGCCAATCCGGAGGACATGTTGCGGATATAGTTGCAGGTCGGAGCTTTTTACAGGAATGATTTAAGCCATCTTCGAGCCGCCCTCGAGTCGTCGCGGTCGATCGACGTCGGGAGGGGATGGCGGCATCATATGGCGCGTTGGATCGATTGATGGCGGGGTGAACCTCAGGGCGTAGACATATACAGGATGAAAGGGTAATGTTATTATTCGATGGTTCCGGTGGACATCGGCTTCCTGGCGATTTTTGGTCGATAGCATTTGCGCGGCGCACTAGCGCCGCCGGCTCGGTGTTCGTCCAACACCCGTGCGCGCAAACTATGCAGACAGGCGAACGAATCCATGACAATAGTTGACGAGAATGCCAGCTCTAGCGGCGCCATCGGATGTCTCGCAGCGATTCCGACGGTCACGCTCAACGACGACGTGATGATGCCGGTGCTTGGCCTCGGTGTCGCCAAGTTGTCCGACGAGGAGACCGAGAGTTCGGTGCTCGCCGCGTTGGAGGCCGGTTGCCGGCTCATTGACACCGCCGCCTCATACGGAAACGAAGAAGCGGTCGGTCGCGCGATAGCCGCTTCGGGCGTCCCCCGCGAGGAGCTGTTCGTCACCACCAAGCTGGGGACGTCGATGCAGGGCTTCCACACCGCCCAAGAGTCTTGCAAAGCCAGTCTGGATCGGCTCGGCCTCGATTACCTCGACCTCTACCTGATCCACTGGCCGGCCCCGAAGCTCGGTAAGTACGTGGAGAGTTTCCAGGGCATGATGCAGGCTCGAGAGCACGGCCACGTCCGGTCGATCGGCGTGGCAAACTTCACCGAAGATCTGCTGGAGACGGTCATCGGGGAAACCGCCCAAGTGCCCGCCGTGAACCAGGTCGAGCTGCACCCGCGGTTGAATCAGGCCGAGCTGCGACAGGCCCACGCCGAGCGCGACGTCGTGACACAGTCCTACAGCCCGTTGGGCGTCGGCAGACTGATCGACGAACCGACCGTCGCCTCGGTCGCCGCCGAGTACGGCCGCACCCCCGCGCAGGTGCTGGTCCGGTGGAACCTGCAATTGGACAACGTCGTGATCTCCCGGTCGTCCAAGCCGGAACATGTCACCGAGAACCTCGAAGTCTTCGATTTCAGTTTGGCGTCCGAGCACATGGAGGCCATCGAAGCGTTGCACGACGGCACCCGGGTGCTCCACGACCCGATGACATTCATGGGAACCTAGCTATGGCCGTGACAAGCGGCCACGACCCTAAGGAAGGAGCTCGCAACAGTTCGAGACTGGACCACAGGTCGAAGCCAGAGCCCCGATGCCGGGTCGTCCAACCGCTCACAAGTAGCGGCCACGCATTCTAGGGGCGTTAGCATGCCACCGATTACGTCTTAACCGAAGCCCCCCCAATTCAGCGGCCCACCGCGGGCCCACTTTCCACGGGTTGGGGCGCGGCCCCAGTGGTTCTGACTACGAAACTTAAGAGAGTAGGGCTGACGTGAAATTCACCAAATTCGGCAAGACAGGGCTCGAAGTTTCCCGGTTGGCGTTTGGCACCTGGGAGTTCTCCAGCGACTGGGGCCATGCGGACGAAGACGCCGCGATCACCATGATCCGCCGGGCCCGCGATCTTGGCATCAACTTTTTCGACACCGCACAGCAGTACGGTTTCGGGCAGTCGGAGCGAGTCCTGGGCAAGGCGCTGGGCGACGAGCTCAAGCAAGCCCGCGACGAGATCGTCATCGCCACCAAGGGCGGGCTGCGCGCCACCGACAACGGCCTGGTCCGCGATGCCAGCCCGGAATGGCTCCGCAGCGGCGTTGAGTCCAGCCTGAGCGCACTGGGAATCGACTACATCGACGTGTATCTGGTGCACTGGCCCGATCCCAAGCTCCCGGCATCCGAAACCGCCGGAGCGCTCGCGGAACTGGCCGCGGAGGGAAAAATCCGACATGTGGGCGTCTCGAACTACAACATCGAACAGGTGAAAGAATTTTCGGCCACGCTGCCGGTGGAAGTGGTGCAGCCGCCCTACCACATGTTTCGCCGCGGCATCGAGGACACGCTGCTGCCCTATTGCCGCGCACACGACGTTGGGGTGATGGTGTACGGGCCGTTGGCGCACGGTTTGCTGACGGGAACGGTCAAACCCGACACCAAGTTCGCGCCCGAGGATTGGCGCGCCAAAAGCGGTGTGTTCAGCGGCGAAAGCCTGGCGCACAACCTGCCCGTGGTGACGGAACTTCAGCATCTGGCCGCCGATCTCGGCGCGACGGTCAGCCAGTTAGCCATTGCCTGGGCCATCGCCCGACCGGGTGTCGACGTCGCCATCGTCGGCGCGCAGCACATCACCTACCTACATGACAGTGTCGGCGCGGCCGACGTCACGCTGACCGACGCAGACCTCGCCGCCATCGACAAGATCTTGACCGCGGCATCGCCCGTTGGTGGGCCGTACCCGGAAATGCACGCAGAAGTGCACTGAGAGTGACCAACCGGGTCCGCGCTCAGCAGTCTGATCCCGACCGACGATCGGAAACCGTAAACCTGGCGGACTATCGGCGATTTCGTTTCGCTTCAGAAACGGGCCGACTCTGAAAGTCAACAGTACGGAAGTACGATGTGAGCGACGGTGCGTCAATTCGAGATGTACACCGGGTTCAACTGTTGGTGATTACCTCGCTCGACGAACAACGTACTTGTCGATCAACGTGGTTTACATCGGTGAAACCCCAGTTCAAGGCGAGTACGGACTAGAGAGGTTGGTGCAGGTAGTGCCGATTATCGAGCAGGTCGGGGCCCGCGAAATCCTTGATTCCCGTGGCAACCCGACGGTCGAGGTCGAGGTGGCCTTGATCGACGGGACGTTCGCGCGGGCCGCAGTTCCGTCTGGCGCATCGACCGGCGAGCACGAGGCCGTCGAGCTGCGCGATGGTGGCGACCGTTACGGCGGCAAGGGCGTCAAGAAGGCCGTGCAGGCGGTGCTCGATGAAATCGCGCCGGCGGTGATCGGTCTGAACGCCGACGACCAGCGGTTGGTCGATCAGGCGCTGCTGGACCTCGACGGCACCCCGGACAAGTCCCGCCTCGGTGCCAACGCGATCCTCGGCGTATCCTTGGCCGTGGCCAAGTCGGCCGCCGATTCCGCCGCGTTGCCGCTGTTTCGCTACCTGGGCGGACCGAACGCGCACATTCTGCCGGTGCCGATGATGAACATCCTCAACGGCGGCGCCCACGCCGACACCGCGGTCGACATCCAGGAATTCATGGTCGCTCCGATCGGCGCGCCGAGTTTCCACGAGGCACTGCGCTGGGGCGCCGAGGTCTACCACGCCCTGAAATCGGCGCTCAAGAAGCAGGGGCTGTCCACTGCGCTGGGAGACGAGGGCGGGTTCGCGCCTGACGTGCCGGGAACCAAAGCCGCGCTTGACATCATCAGCCAGGCCATCGAGTCCACCGGTTTCAAACTGGGCGCGGACGTGGCGCTGGCACTCGATGCCGCGGCGACCGAGTTCTACACCGAAGGCACCGGCTACCAGTTCGAGAAGAAGACCAGGACCGCCGACGAGATGGCCCAATTTTACGCCCAGCTGCTCGACTCCTACCCCCTGGTATCCATCGAGGATCCACTGTCCGAAGACGATTGGGACGGCTGGGTGGCGCTGACGACGGCGATCGGTGACCGGGTGCAGATCGTTGGTGACGACCTGTTCGTCACCAATCCCGAACGCCTGGAAGAAGGCATCGACAAGGGCGCGGCAAATGCCTTGCTGGTCAAGGTCAACCAGATCGGCACGCTCACCGAAACGCTCGATGCGGTCGCGCTGGCCCACCACAGCGGCTACCGGACAATGATGAGCCACCGCAGCGGCGAGACGGAGGACACCACAATCGCCGACCTGGCGGTGGCGGTGGGCAGCGGCCAGATCAAAACCGGTGCCCCGGCTCGCAGCGAACGGGTGGCGAAGTACAACCAGCTGCTGCGCATCGAAGAAGCTCTCGGCGACGCCGGCCGCTACGCTGGCGACCTGGCGTTCCCCAGGTACACCCCGTAGCACCGACATTCGCCACAGCTGATGCCCGAATCAAAACGACCAGAACCGAAGCGGCGCTCACCGGCGTCGCGTCCGGGTCGGGCCGGCGTTTCGGTGGCCGGCCGGCCGCGAAAGTCGACGGCGGCCCGTCGCGGACCGACGGCGTCGCCCCGGGCGATGCCCGAGGTGGTCGAACCGATCAGACAGGCGATCGCCGAATCGGCCGAGCAGCGCTCAGATCAGCGGTTGGGTCTGACGGCGCGACGGGCGGCCATCCTGGCGACCGTAGTCTGCATCCTGACGCTCACGATCGCCGGCCCGGTCCGCACCTATTTCGCGCAGCGAACCGAGATGAAGCAACTGGCTGCCTCCGAAGCTGCACTGCGTCAACAGATCTCCGATCTCGAGCAGCAGAAGGGGAAACTCGGCGATCCTGCGTTCATCGCGGCGCAGGCCCGCGAACGCCTCGGCTTCGTCATGCCGGGCGAGATCCCCTATCAGATTCAGCTGCCTGCGGGTGCGGCTCGGCCCGCCGATCCTGGGTCGCAGCCGAAAACCGCTGTCAGCAGCGATCCCTGGTACACCTCGCTGTGGCACACCATCGCCGACAGTCCGCACGGGCCACCAGCGCCAGCCAATCCCAGGCCACCCAATCCCCAGCAACCCGGCCCGCTGCCGCCCGGTGGTTGATCCCGTCGACCTCGAGGCCGTCGCCCGTCAGCTCGGTCGCGAGCCGCGTGGCGTCCTTGACATCGCTTACCGATGCCCCAACGGTGAGCCGGCCGTGGTGACGACATCGCCGAAACTGCCTGACGGAACGCCATTTCCGACGTTGTACTATCTCACGCATCCGACACTGACTGCCGCCGCGAGCGGGCTGGAGACCACCGGGCTGATGCGAGAGATGACCGAGCGGCTGCAGTCCGATCCCGAGTTGGCCGCCGCCTACCGGCGCGCCCACGAGTCGTACCTGGCCGAGCGGGATGCCATCGAGCCGCTGGGTACGACGTTCTCCGGCGGCGGTATGCCCGAGCGGGTCAAGTGCCTGCACGTGCTGATCGCGCACTCGCTGGCGAAGGGCCGAGGTGCCAACCCATTCGGCGACGAAGCCCTGGCAGTGCTGGCCGTCGAGCCGGTGATGACCGGGATCCTCAGACCGGGGGAGTGGATATGACGCGACGGCGACGATGCAGAGCGCGCAGCGCGACGAGAAGGAGCGGCGCCATATGACGCGACTTGCCGCAATCGACTGTGGTACCAACTCGATTCGGTTGCTGATCGCCGACGCGTCCGGTGGGCGGCTGACCGACGTGCACCGCGAAATGCGTATCGTGCGGCTCGGTCAGGGCGTGGACGCTACCGGCCAATTCGCGCCGGAAGCGTTGCAGCGCACCCGCTCTGCGCTGATGGACTACGCCGCGTTGTGCGTGTCTCATGGCGTCGGCCGAGTACGCATGGTTGCGACGTCAGCCACCCGAGACGCCGGCAATCGTGACGTTTTCTTTGCGATGACGGCCGATGTGCTCGGCGCCGTCGAGGCTGGCGCCGTTGCCGAGGTGATTACCGGAACTGCGGAAGCCGAGCTGTCGTTCCGGGGTGCTGTCAACGAATTGGATTCCACGGCAGGGCCATTCGTCATCGTTGATCTGGGCGGCGGGTCGACCGAGGTGGTGTTGGGCACCGACTCGGTGACGGCCAGTTTCTCAGCCGACATCGGCTGTGTGCGATTGACGGAGCGCTGCCTGCACTCCGATCCTCCGACGATCGACGAGGTGGCGGCGGCTCGCGAGGTGGTGCGCGGACGGCTTGGCGAGGCGCTGGGTATCGTCCCGGTGGAGCGGGCCCGCACCTGGGTCGGGGTGGCGGGAACGATGACGACGGTCGCCGCTCTCGCGCAGGATATGACGACGTATGACGCAGCGGCCATTCACCTTTCGCGAGTCGGCACGGATCGGTTGCTGAGGGTGTGCGACGAGTTGATCACCATGCCGCGCGCCGCTCGGGCAGCGCTGGGACCCATGCACCAGGGACGGGTCGACGTGATCGGTGGCGGGGCCATCGTCATCGAGGAGTTGGCGATCGCGCTTCGCGATCGCGCCGGCATCGAGGAGTTGACGGTCAGCGAGCACGACATCTTGGACGGTATCGCGCTGTCGATCGCCGACTGACCTACTGTCCGAACGAGATCTGCAGCAATTGCTTTTTCTGCGCGTTGTATTCCTGTTCGGTCAGCCGTCCCTCGTCGCGAAGTTTGGCAATGTCGCGGATCGCGGCGGCGACCCCGGTCATCACGGTCCGCGGAGCGGGCACAGCCTCGCTCTGGGCGGCTGCATCGGTGCCTGGGCCGCGTGCCATCAGACGTGCACCCGTCACCGCCTTGCCGTTTTCCGCAGCGGCGGCGGGAGCCGGAGGGCCCGCCATGGCCTGTCCGGCCATGCCGCCAATCCCCATCTGGTTGAAGGTGTTTGCGGCACCGGCTTCCAACGGTGCCGACGCGGTGATCCCGGCGGTATTCATCGGCGAAACCATGGCCACGGAACGTATCTCCGGGGCGGCGACGGTCCAGTTCGACGGCACTGACAACCTGCCGACGGTGTTCGCCTCGCCTAGACCCGCCGACACGGCCGGGCCCGGATTGGTGAAGACCGCCGGGAATTCGGTGACCGGCGCCGGTCCGGTACCCGGCCAGATCTCCTCCCCGTTCCAGCCGCTGACCGTGTCGTCCTCGTGGAAGCTGACCTGGTTGGCGCCAATGGCGAACGGTATGTCCACCGGCCCGGCCAGAATCGTCAGCGGCATCAGGACACCAAAGAATGACACCTGGGTCGGTGTCGTGAGGAAAACGTTGATCAGGTCGGCCACGAGGTCCAGTGGGGTCACGGTGGACGACGAGGCTGCCGGCGTCGCCGTCGCGAGGCTTTGCAGCGCGTTGGGCACCGCGGAAAATACCTGCGGGATACTCGAGGCGATACTTTGTGCATTGCCCGCAGGTGTACTCACGGCTTGGCTGACCGCGGCCGCTTGACTAGCCGTCCCAGCCGGATCGGTGTTCTCATCTGGAGAGCTGAACGGCGGGAGCGCGGTCGCGGCTGCCGACGAACCGGCGTAGGTGTACATGGCGACGGCGTCCTGGCCCCACATCTCGGCGTAGTGGGCTTCGGTCGCCGCGATCGCCGGCGTGTTCTGGCCGAGGAAGTTCGTCGCCACCAGCGCCGCGAGCATGCTCCGGTTGGCCGCGATCACCGCCGGCGGCACCGTCAAGGCG
>NZ_JBYCLA010000466.1:0-4568 GCF_057473665.1 Mycobacterium sp. TH-M25 | reverse complement strand
GCACCGGTGCGCCGGCCGCGGCCGCTGCGCGCTGAGCGCTGGCCTCGAGAGCCATGCCGGCGTGCACTTCGTCGGGCGGGCCGGTGCGCAGGATCAGCGAACGCCGCTGGTCGCCGGTGACCGCGTCAACCGCCCAGGTGGTGCGGCTGGCGCCGCCGGTGAGCGCAGTCAGGTTCTCGACGGCGGTCCCGGCGCCCAGCGCCGCTTCCAGCACGCCGACGAGTTTTGCCGCCAGCTCCTCTGTGGCCGTCACTTGCGGCCGAACGTGAACAGCCGCTGCGCCACCCGGCGGATCTGGATCTCCTCGGCACCCTCGGTGATCCGGTAGCGGCGGTGGTGGCGGTAGATGTGCTCGAAGGGTTCGTGCCGGCTGTAACCCAGGCCACCGAAGATCTGCATCGCGCGGTCGGCCGCGTCGCACACCAGCCGGTTGGCCCGATAGTTGGCCATCGACACCTTGTCCGACACCTCCATGTGATGGTCGCGGTCGAGGTGCCAGGCCGCGACCAGCAGCCGCACCATCTGCGCTTCGGTCTGCAGCTCGGCCAGCGGCCACTGCACAGCCTGGTTGGCCGACAGCGGCTTACCGAACACCGTTCGCGTGCCGGCATACTCGGCGGCACGATCGATGCAGTACTGCGCCGCGCCCAGGCTGCTGGCGGCTTGACGAATGCGATTCTCGTGCAGGAAGGTCTGGGCGACCTCGAGCCCGCGGTCGACCTCGCCGAGCACTGCGTCGGCGGATACCCGCACGTCGGTGAGTTCGACCTCGCCGTGATCGGTGGGCATGTTGAACGTCCACCAGTAGTACGGGACCGCGAAGCCTGGCGAGTCCGTGGGCACCAGGAAAGCGGTGATGCCTTGGGCCTGTCCCGGTTCGCCGGACGTACGAGCGAAGATCAAGTCATGCGTGGCGCGATGGACGCCGGTGTTGAACCGCTTGGCGCCGTTGATGATCCAATGGTCACC
This sequence comes from Mycobacterium sp. TH-M25, assembly GCF_057473665.1. Taxonomy (NCBI): domain Bacteria; kingdom Bacillati; phylum Actinomycetota; class Actinomycetes; order Mycobacteriales; family Mycobacteriaceae; genus Mycobacterium; species Mycobacterium sp. TH-M25. Next base: position 3,599 of record NZ_JBYCLA010000466.1, on the reverse strand, counting down.
GTCCGGTACAGCACGGGTTTCCAGCCAGGTCGCGTCGGAGCCGTGCAAAGGCTCGGTGAGTCCGAAGGCCATCGAGCGTTCACCGGTGATCAACGCCTCGGACCACGCGGCGCGCTGTTCGTCGGTGCCGAATCGCTCCATCATGATCACCTGCGGGAAGTTCCCGACGATCGAGGACTCGTTCTGCAGATCATTGTGCAGGCCAAGGCCTTTGTGCGCCAGATGTTCCCGGATGACCGCCATGTCGACGTTGGTGCCGTCGCGACCGCCCAGCGACGACGGCAGCCCGTAGCGCAACCAGCCGGCCTTGTCGGCGCGACGGCGCATCTCGGACAGCAGATCCTCCCACTCCCGGGTGGGGGTGCCGTCGTTGTCCCAGTCGGTGCGGGCGTGTTCGCGACGTTGGTCGAAGTACTGCATATTCTCGGCCTGCAGCGGCGCGATCTCGCGCTCGATGAACGCGTCCATGTCGGCAAGCAGGCCCGGAAGGTGTTCGGGCAACGTGAAATCCACTCTGATTTCTCCTTATCAGCCGTACAGCGTTTTCTTCCATATTGTCGCGAGTGTCGCGATCGCGTCTTCGTCGCTCATCGCGATTTCCAGCCCGGAGCGTCCGACAAACACCGTGGTGAAGTTCTCGAACAGTAATGCGATCGCCGCGGCGATGTGCTCGGGATTGAGCCCGGACGCATAGCCTTGGCACTGCGCGCGGCGCACCGAGTCAGCGACGATGTCCATGCCGAACCGCCGAAATTCGTTCTGCACGACTGCAAAGCGCCGCTGCGTGGTGGCCAGCTGATCGATCGCGATCATGATGCCGATGTTCTGTTTGAACATGTTCCAGTAGCCGGTCACCACGGTGGTGAAGAATTCCTCATCGTCAGCGGAGTCGGGCAGGTGCAAGCTCAGACCGGACGGTGTCAACACCTCGTGCAGAAACGATTCCGCGAGCGCGGCCAGCAGATCTTCCTTGTCGTCGAAGTACCGGTAGAACACCGCACCCGATTTGCCGGCAGCCGAGGTGATATCGGCCAGCGTGGTGCCGTGGAAGCCGCGCTCTGCGAAGAGTTTGCGGGCGGCCTGCTCGATGGCCGCCCGGGTCTGGCGGCCTTTCGCGGTCAAGACTTCAGTGGGCATGTATCCGGTCGCCCGCACGCAGCAGGGCACTGGGCAAGTCGTGGCCGACAACCGATTTCGCCACCGTGGCCGCGGCGATCGCCGCCGGCAGGTCGATGTCGGTGTCGATGTCGCTGTCGCGCAGCAGGTATACCAAGTCCTCGGTGGCGATGTTGCCGGTGGCGCCCGGTGCGAACGGGCAGCCGCCCAGGCCGCCGGCCGATGCGTCCAGTCGGGTGACGCCCGACTCGACTGCGGCGTAGGCGCTGGCCAGCCCGGTGCCGCGGGTGTTGTGGAAATGACCGCCCAGCGGCAACTCGCCGATCACCGGTCGCAATTGCGCGATCAGCGACCGGACCCGCTCCGGCGTGGTGGTGCCGATGGTGTCGGCAATGCTGAACCGGTCGACGCCGTAGTCGACTGCGGCGGCGGCGATGTCGAGGACCCGCTGCGGCGGGGTGGGACCGTCGAATGGGCAGTCCCACGCGACGGCGACGATGACCTCGACCGTGCTGCCGGCGTCGTGGGCGATGGCGACGATCTCGTTGATCTGTTCTTCTGCTTGCGCAGCGCTGCGCCCGACGTTGGCCTGGCTGAATGCGTCGCTGGCCGCGACCACGTATTCGATCGAGCGCAAACCCGCCGCGACGGCCCGCTTGGCGCCGTTCGGGCTGGCGACCAGCGCGGAGAAGTCGATGTCGGGGTAGTCGCGCAGGTGCGTCGCGAGTTCGGCGGCATCGGCCATTGACGGCACCTTCGACGGAGATACGAATGCGGTGGCCTCGATTTCGCGCACCCCGGCGGCGGCCACGGCGGCCAGCAGTTCCAGCTTGGCCGACAACGGGATTGGCTTCTCGATCTGCAACCCGTCGCGCAGCGCCACCTCGCGAATCGTGACGTGGGTCTTCACAACACCCCCTCAGTACGTAGCTCCTCGAGCGCCTCGGTGCTCATGCCGAGCAGCCCGAGGTAGACGTCGTCGTTGTGCTGACCCGGTCGCGCGGGGCCGGCGGCGCGGACGCTGCCCGGTGATTCCGACAGCACCGGAACGATGCCGGGCCCCAGCACCGGCCGGCCGAGTCGTTCGTCGTGATGCTCGACCAGCATGCCGCGGGCCCGCAATTGCGGATCGGCGACCACGTCGGCGACGGTGTTGATCGGGCCCGCGATCACGCCTGCTGCGCTGAGGGTTTCGATGATCTCCTCAGGCTGACGCACCGCCGCCCACTCGCCGATGATCTGGTCGAGTTCGTCTTGATTGCGGCCGCGGGCACTGTGATCGGTGAACCGCTGATCGGTGGCTAGCTCGGGTCGTCCCATCGCCGCGCACAGCCGGGCGAACACGCTGTCCTGGTTGGCTGCGATCACCACCCACGAGCCGTCGGCGCTCCGGTAGATGTTCGACGGCGCAATGCCTTCCAGTCGGGTGCCGGACGGACCGCGCACCACCCCGCCGACGTCGTAGTCCGGGATGGTGGATTCCTGCACGGCCAAGCAGGACTCGGTGAGCGCCACGTCGACGACTTGACCGTGGCCGGTGACGCTGCGGCGATACAGCGCAGCCAGCGCACCCTGCGCGCCGAACATACCGGCCAGGCTGTCGCCCAACGACAGCGCCAGCCGCGGTGGTGGCCCGCCCGGAAACCCGTTGAGGTGCCGCAGACCGCTGGATGCCTCCGCGACCGAAGCGTAGCCGGCCTTGTGCGCGTCGGGCCCGGTCTGCCCGTAGCCCGACACCCGGACCAGGATGACGCCCGAATTACGTTGGCTGAGAACGTCGTAACCCAGTCCCCACTTCTCCAGCGTGCCCGGGCGGAAGTTCTCCACCACGATGTCGGACTTCTCGACGAGATCGAGGAACAACTCGCGGCCGCGGGGCCGGCGCAGATCCAGGGTGACGGAGCGTTTGTTGCGGGCGTGCACGGTCCAGAACACGTGGTGCCCATCGACCTCGGCCTGGCCCCAAGTGCGCAGCGGGTCCGGGGCGCCCGGCGGCTCGATCTTGATGACGTCGGCGCCCATGTCGCCGAGCAGCCGGCTGGCGAACGGCCCGGCGATCAGAGTGCCCAACTCGAGCACTCGGATGCCGTCCAAAGCGCCGCCGGTCATTGCACTCCCGTGAAGTCGTGACGCTCGAGCCAATCGGTGACGACGGTGACCGCTTCGCGGAGCTTGTCGCGCTGGTCGGGCCCGGCGTAGTAGTGGGTGGCACCGTGGATTTCGTGGATCTCCTTGTCCGGATGGCCGATCGCCGCGAACAGTCGGCGGGTGTGTTCGGGGGTGCAGGCGTCGTCGGCCAGGTTGCCGATCACCAGCGCCGGTACCGCGATGTCCCGTCCGCAGGAGATGCCGTCGCCGTGCGCGTCGTCGTAGCTCCACTGCGACAGCCAACTGCGCAGTGTGCAAAAGCGTGCCAGGCCGACCGGGCTCATGTTCACCACCGCAGGATCGCCCAGATAGCACGTTCCCGGAACCCGTTCGTT
>NZ_JBYCLA010000465.1:0-24504 GCF_057473665.1 Mycobacterium sp. TH-M25 | reverse complement strand
CGTAGTTCGGTGCGGGCGTGGGTTGAGCGCTCGGGGCCCCGCCCGCTTAGCATGAGCACCCTGCTGACGGCTAAAAGAGGTGAGGGGCTACGGATTTCGGCCCACGGGCCCATTGGGGCGGGGCGCAACCCTGCAGCAACCGGATGAGAAAGGCGGTCTCATCGGCGGTCTGGCGGCCGAGGTCACATTGTGACGCGGTGAGGGTCGCGGTGGCCGCCGCAGCGCAGGTAACGTACGACTGTGATCGAGACGGCGGTGCTCCGGGAGCTGGTGGAATCGGAATGCATTCCGACACCAGTGATCGACTGGCTGGTGAACGGTCACTGGTCGCCGCCGGTGCTGGTGTGCGATGTGTCATATCCTCGCGCTGATTACTCGGGGCTGCTGGAGTTCTGACCGAGGCGGCCGGGTGCGTTGAGAGCGCGAAGGCCGCTCGATAGCGAGGCGAACCGACCGTATTCTTGGCCGGCCGCGGTCGTTTTCTCGCCGAGCCAAATCCCGATGATTTGCGGGAATCCGTGTGCGGTCGGCGTCCAGACCGGGCCTCCGGAGTCACCGGGGATACTCGGCGGCATCCCGGTAGTCAGGTACTGGTCTTCACCTTGGCCGGCGGCGATCTGGCCGCACTGCTGGCCGCTGGACACGCCCATGCGGCAGACGTTCTCGCCGATCTGGGGCTCGGGTTGGCCGTCCATGAAGGGCATGCGGTGGTTGACGATAAACGCCGATGCCAACGAGTTGCTGCTGAAGTCGATCAGCGCATAGTCCGCGCCGCCGCTGCGGGGCGGCGCGGACACGGTACGCACGAAGTCTCCGGTGAGCCCGTTGTTCTTGTCGCGCGCATACCCCGATGCCGGATCGGCGCGGCAGTGTCCGGCGGTGATGGCGTAGGTATGCATGTCGGCGCCGGTGTAGACGTAGCCGATCGTGCAGAACTGGTTGCGCCCGGAAGAGTTGATGTAGTCGACCTCTTCGCCAGGGCTCACGACGGTCAGGGAGGCGTGTGAGCAGGGTGAGCCGCCCAGCGCCAGAGCTGCCGTGGTGAGCAGGCCTGTAGCGGTAGCGGTGAGTCTGCGGGTTGCGGTGCGCATGGGTCGGTCACCTTTTGAGGTTCTAGGCGGCCCGCGGGTGGCGCAGGCGGCGTTCGGAGCGCAGTTGCGCGCGGGCGGTCATGCTGTCGATCCAGGCGCGGGCGGTGTTGGCCGCGGGCCCGGGCCGGCCTGCGGCCGCGGCGATCGCTGCAGCGGCCCGGTTGGTGATGATGATCTCGAAACGCGTTGTCATGCAGTCTCCTTCAGACGGGGGTTCGAGTGAACCGGTGAGCGGCCAGTGTTGCGCCGGTAGTCGCGGGTGAGCCGCTCGAGAAGTCCTTCGACGGTGTGCGTGGCGCTGGATGCCACCGGTGACTGGTGCTGGTTGCTGTGGCATCGGAGCTCGTCGTGGATGTGTTGCACTGCGCGCAGCTGGTCGGCGGCTTCAGCGAGCCACCGCGCCCCGTTGCGCGCGCTGCCGGGCACCCGGCCGCGCCGGTCGTGGTGGGCGCGCGCTTCCCGCAGGGCGCTGTCGAAACGATCGACGGCCCAGCGGGCCTTGGCGGCGCTCGCCAAGGCGTGCAGCTCGGCGGGGGTGATGACGGCGAAACCCCCGAAGGGGTCGTTGCGGTCCCACAGCCCGGCGTCGACGTGGTCGGTGACGTCGGCTTTGTCCGCGTCGATGGCGGGCACGAGCAGCACCACCCGGGCGGCGCTGGCAAGCAGACGGTTGTGCAGGTTGATCGCGCGCTGATATCCGGCGAGGTCCCGGTCAGCCACGATGGCGACGTTGAGTCCGGCGAATGCGTCGGCCAGCTCAGCGGGGAAGTTCGCGGCCCCTTGGGCGTTGGTGGTGGCCAGGCGACCCAGCGCGGTCAGGGTGTCGGCGTCCTTCTCACCTTCGGTAACCCACACCCATGCGCCGGTCTTGGCCGCGCGCTGAATTGCGTTGGGCCGGTATAGCACCGGGGTGAATCCAGGGGGCTTTCGGTACACCCAGTGGTGTGCGTCGCGATAGCGCTGGCGGAACCGTTTGTGGGGATCGCCGGCGCACGCGCATTCTTCGCGAATGACCTGCTGCACTGGTTGGCCGGAGAGGGCCAGGTAGGTGTAGATCCGGACCCGGCGCCACTGATGCTCGACGTGTTGGCGGGGTGCGGTGATCCGCGTGGGCAACGGTCCTAACCCGCGAGCTCGACCGGGCGCTTTCGGTTGTGCGGTGCGGGTCCAGCCCTGGCCGGTTGTGGTGGCGGGGTTGTCGAACAGATCAGCCAGACGCAGACCGAGGGCACCGGCGATCTCGGCCGCCGAGGCCTGGCAGCTAAAGCAGTGCAGCAGCACCGCCCCGCCCCGCCCGGCGCGAGTGTTTTCACGCCACCCCACCGACAGTGAGGGGGAGTGGTCGGTGTGCAGAGGGCAGCTGGCCATGAAGGCGTCACCGCCACGCGGGCAGATGGTCTGCCCTGCCGCCTGCAGGGCGTCGCGCACCTGGTCCAAAGCGGTTCCGGGTGAACGGGTCTGCGCTGTGCTGGCCATCACGGAGCCTCCTTGTCGATGACCGTGTGCACCACGGCGTAGGCCGCGCGGGTATGCCGGATGCTGTCGTCGAGGAAGGTGGCGACATCGCGGCCGTCGCGGCCGTCGACAAACTCGACGTCGTAGACGGTGTCACTGCGCAACTGCTCAAGACTGCTCGCGGCCTTCTGCAGGGCCTTCACGGCATCAGACAGGTGAGTGAGCAAATGGCTTCGCGTTTCGACGATTTCGTCGATGCGGTCCAGGTCGGCGAACTCGGCAACTGCTTGCTCGAGTGCGGCGTCGGTGTACATCGGTGTGAGTCCTTTCCGGTCAACGGGTCTAGGCGGCCAGCAGAGCGACGCGATCCGGACGGAAACCCGACCAGTGCACCGTGGGGGAGACGCAGACGACGGGTGCGCCCAGGTAGCCCAGACTCATCACGTATTCGCGGGCCTCGGGATTTTCGGTCAAATCGATTTTCTGGTATTCGATGCCCCGCTTGTCGAGCGCTTTAAACGTCGCAGCGCACTGCACGCAGGCCGGTTTCGTGTAAACCGTGATTGCGGACATTGGTCGCCTCCTTCGCAAATGGTTGGTGCTGCGTTCGATAATCAAATATTACCGGTGCTAGTGACCCTATGCCATGGTCACGCAAAAGAATTCCGGGCAGTTGTGGATAGTTCTCCACAGCATTGAGATTCGGGAGAAAGCACACTCTTCCTATGCCGATATCCCGCGCATGCACGTGCGCTACACGCCCGCGTGAGCTGCGCAATCGCGCTATCGTACAAGGGAGGACTGACAAGGTCAGCAGCTCGGGAGTGCGCGCCGTGAATTCACGCTGATTCTCGTTACTCGCGACTCGGTAGGAATCGGTAAACGGCAGCATTTGGTCCGCGTTCCTTTGTTGATATTCCGGCGCTGACTTGTCGCGCGTAATCGTTAAATACACCACTGCGCACATGTGTCGCCCGTTCTTCTTACTCCAATTTCAACCATTTTCTCTTCCTATCGATCATTCACGATTTCGACCGGCCAGCGGGCCACGGAGCGCAAGGCTCGGCTGCGAAGTTTTCCCAGTGAGCGTCAGCGAGCAGCTCGGGGAACGTTCACCTGCCTGTTGGCGTGCGGCCACGCGGAGGCCGGCGCCTTGCAGGAATCCTTCCGGTTCAAGATCAACAGGCCCAAGCCCGCATCGTGTTTCAATTTCCCGACATAAGGTTGAACCGCCGCCGCGATAGGTGGGGCCAAAACCGGCAGCCCTGACCCCACCCGAGCGCCGCGCTACTCCTTTACCGCATCGGCCAAATACTGCTCGTACACCTTGTCGGCGTCCTTGGCTTTGGTCACAACTTCCTCGACGGGAGCCAGCGGATAGTCGTTGTCGGCCAGCCACCGCAGATACTCGCCGCTGCCGACGTGATGGCCCCACCCGTCTGCATTGTTGCGCCAGGCATCCTTGGGGGTCCGCGATTCCAGCGCACCGAGCACCAGGGCCAGCGTGATCACCTGGGCACGCCCGTCGCCGTTGGCAGGCAAATCGGCCACCAGCTTGGCCACGGCCTGGCCGCTGTCCACTCCGAGCAGTGCAGCCGTCGTGTCCAGCGCATTGTGGCTGGTGAGCAAGAAGCTGTCACGAGCCAGGCAGTCGGCGATGAAAAGGGCGGCAACCTTGGGAGGTGTTTTGCGCGCCAACAGCTTCCGGACGAACTCACGCCGTACGCTCAGAGCCGCATCACCGAGCTTATTGAGCGCCAACACTTTCCGGCGCTCGCGCTTCTCAGCTTCGGTGCGTTCGGCTTCGGCCTGCTGGCGTGCAGCCTCACGCGCCTCGTCATCCAAGTCGACCGGTTCGCTGGTGTTGGTGCCCACGATTCCCGCGCGCCGTAAGAACCAGTCCTCGGGTGCCAGCCCCGCAGCACGGTAGTCAATGCAGTAGTACTCCGGGACGAAACCCGTTGTCTCGGTGACGGTTTTGGCGTGGCATAGGCGCTCGGCGGGTTCGGCGTCGGGCTGGCCTTCGGTGTTGTCCCAGTCCACGGTGTCCTCGTCGACGATCTCACCGGTCTGCACGTCGCACAGTGCGGTGTCCTCGTAGAGCAGCACAGCCCAGTGTGCGGGGTTGGAGACGGCCTTGTCGTCGGCTTCGGCCCCCTCTGGGGTCAACAGGTAGTGCAGCGGTATGCAGTCCGGGTTCCACGACTCGGGCCGCTGCTCAAGCACGGCGAATCCCTTGTCGGTGTAGACCTGCGCGGCGCGGGCTTCGGCCTCGGCTGAGGCACGTTCTTCGCGCAGTTGGGCAAGGGTGTGCTCGAATCGGGGAGTGCTTGCCGCGCTGATCAGCCGCTCAACCGCGCCGGGCATGTCCTCGAACTCGGTGATCGCCGCTGCTTCGGTCAGGCTGAGCTGCCCGCTGGCCAGCGCATCCATCGCGGTCGAGGATTTCGCTGCGGTAGCTGCAGCCTTCACGGCCTCTTTCCCGATCGCCAGCTTCTTGGCCACTTTGGTCACCGACACCCCAGCATCGATCATCTGCTGGATCCCACGCGCCCGCTGAGCGTCGGTGAGTTGCGTGCGCTGCTCGTTTTCCACGATCTGCTCAGAGACCCGCTCCACCAGCTGATCAGCCTCATCGCTGGCTGTCGCGGGCCGCACATAGACCGGGACGGTGGTCAAGTTGGCTTCGCGAGCGGCCAATGCCCGCCGCTGCCCGGCCCGAACCCAGACCGTCCCGTCAGGACCGCGCACGGCGGCGAGCGGGATCAGTACGCCGTGCTCTTTGATGCTGGCCACGAACTGAGCGTCGAGGTCGGCGGTGTCTCGCACGTTGAGTTCCAACGTCAAGCTATGCGGGTCGAGGTGTTCCAACGTTCCCATGGGCTGCGAGGTACGGGTTTCCACGAGATCGGTGTTGGTTGTGTCGGTCATGACTGAACCTTTCTAGGGAGGCGCGCGCGTGGCCGCCTGTTCTTTTTGCCTTCTGGCAATGAAGATTTGGCCCGGCATAGGGACGCGGAGTGCAAGGTCCGGGCGCACAGTTGGCCGACGCGAGCGAAGCGAGTGAGTCGGCCAACTGTGCGAGCCTTGGGCCCGTAGCGAAGCGGAGGCCGTGGCCTCGGCGCGCAGCGGACCGCCGGGCAATAATCGAAAAAGCCAGAAAGGCAAAGAAACACGGGCTTGGACCCCCAAAGGTCCAAGCCCATCCACTTTCCCATTGTGGCTTCTCAAGTTTGATGTCCATTTCTCAACTCAAATGTCCACTCGATGTCCAATTGGACATTTCGGTGAGAATTCGTGTCGCGGCGGCGAGCGGACAAGCTATGCGGCGGCGACTCGCTGAATTCCGCGTCGTGAGACAGGAAACGAGACACTGCGACCTGGCGTTACGCCCGCGCCATACGTGCTGCGGTAACCGTCTCGTTTCTCTAGTTCTCGGACTGTTCGCCGGGCAGCTTGCGCCGACTCGGAACCCGCAGGTCGACGAATCTCAAAAGCCTTGTCAGAACTCGCGTCTCGCAAAGGTGGTGCCGCAGACTTCTGCTACAGCTTGAGCCATGAGTAGTCCCTACCTCCTCGGCCTGGCCCTAGTCAGCACCGAACATCAGTCACTGGACCAGCAGACCGACGCTCTCGTCGCGGCCGGTGTTCCCGCCGACCGGATCTACTCCGATAAGGCCAGTGGATCGGCCGGCACACCGCGGCCGGGACTCGAAGCGCTGCTCACTGTCGCCCGTCCCAGTGACCTGCTCGTGGTGGTAGGCGCCGACCGAGTCGGTCGCGACCTCCCCGAAATGAGCGCGACGCTCCGGGATCTGCGAGATCGCCTGCATGCGACCCGCTGGGAGGATCGCTGGGTCACCCGAGCAGAGTGGATCAGCGAGGTGACCTACAGCCGCAAGTCCGCCGCGCAGTGGCGTCGCGCCAACGGTTGGCTGTCCGTCGCTGAGGCCGCCGCGTTGCTCGGGATCACCCGGCGGGCGCTGAACGTGAGGATCAACAGGGGGACGCAGCCCGCGGTATGCGCCGGCTCCGACACTCCAACGTCCGGGGCGTGGTTGATCCGCGCCGCGGACGTGCATCGCCAGGTCGCGTAGCGTCTGGCTCCCAACCAAAGGAGGAACCACGGTGAGCTACCTCGACCACAGACACGCGGCTCAAGCGAAGGCTCATGCGTACGTCCGCGAAGTACTCGACCTGGACCCCCTCGATCCGCTTCCTGACGACTACCGAGCTCGCAACGACTACGACGATCGCCTGAAGGCCTTCCTCGCCGGCGTGTACTGGGCTCTGGATGAGCTGCCGAACGAAGCGGAAGACGACCGGCGAGTTTAAGAACGTCAGTTCCTGTAACGCCCTGTCACCGCGCGGAGAGACGTGGGGCGGCTCAGCGAGCGCCGGGAAGCCCTCCATCACGTCCGTCGACATACTGCTGCGCGGCGTCTCGGGCGGCCTCGAACGATGGGTAACGGCCGATCTCCTCGTGAATGTCCCCGTCCACGGTCAGCGTGAGCGTGAGGACGTCGTCGATGTGCTCGGGCGACTCCGACGGCCACACCTCCATGAAGACCGCGCCGTCACCGATCCTGGCGATCGCGCCGTGCTTGACCACCAGGCCGGGCATCAGCGCCCCGGCTGCTTCGTCGTAGGACTCGCTGACAGGCATCCAATCCAGCTGCGACATGATTCCTCCTCTTGGTGGGCTCGCCGGGTTGGTCCGCCCTCACTTATTACTGGGGCGAGGGCCGTTCGTTTACAGGGTCAGCCGTTAGTTCCGCTCACTCCGGGACCGGAACTCCACCCATTTCGCACCACTGCGCGAGCGGATCACCAAGGCGGTCGTGCACCACTGCCTCCGGCACGTTCGCGTACCGCGCTAGCGACAGCAGATGGGTCCGCGTCGCGATGGCGGCCAGCACGGTGACCTTGGCCGTCGTCCCAGCCGACGAGTGCACCGCCATCGTCGGGACGCCGTACTCGGTCCGGCCGGTGAGGAGCGACTCCGAGATCCCCGACTGCTTGAAGCGCCCGTGCGTCGCCGCCGACAGCAGCGCGTACGGCTTGCTAACCTGGTCCGCCCCGAGGCCGGAAGCCGCGAACATCTCCAGTACGACCTGCGTCTCCGATGCCGGCCTTTCCCCGTCACACTGGCGGGAACTAACCAGGTGCGGCGCCTGCCAGTCCTTCGCCTTCGCCGAGCGCACGACCCGGAGTCCGGCCTTCGCTCCAACCGCTACGAGATCGTCGGCCAACGTGGCGATGTCCTCGCGTGAAGCCTCATCGCCGAAGTCCCACGGGGCGCCGTAGAGGGCGCCAAGCTCCTCGTTTAGGTAGCGCTGCAGTCGCTCCTCGCGCGTGGCGCCGTCGAGGATGAACCACGCCTTGGCGGCCGTCGCCACACAAGTCCGCCCCAACGGGTACGGCGCGAAGAACACCCCCATCGCCGGAAGAACCGCTGCCATCCCGCGGTGTAGGTCGAGCTGCACCGCGACGTCGTAGACCTGGTTGGCCGTGAGACGGATGAAGATCTTCTTGGTGCGGGTGCCGACGTGCTCGCCGTCCACGGCGCGGTCGCTCAAAGCGGCGCTGGGAATCGTCGAGAAGGGGTAGGCGAGCTTGTCCTTGATCAGGGCTTCTACTGCGTCGGCGAAGCGGAGAATGGTGTCGGCGAGCATCATGTACGGCTCGAGCGGAACACCTGACGTGCGATTCGTTGCGTTTCCTGTCATGGGGCGGACGCTACGCGGGAGGGGTGCAGGGAACCGTTCACCAACCGGGTGCGTCTAATCCGTCATGGACGAGTACAGCAAGACCTCGACGGCCCAACGCTGCCGGCCGCCGTTGAGCAGTACCTGGCCGAGCAGCGGGCGTGGCACCGTTTTCTGCGCGGGACCGGCGCGGTGAACGACGCGGAGGCGCGGCGGGAGCTGTCGCGGTGGGCGGCTCTGTGACCACTACGGATCCGGCTGGATGAACAACGCGCGGTGGAACTGCGGTTGTCCGTCCCTGTGGTCGAAACGCTGCCACCCGAGCGACGACCAGAACGCATCGGCGTCCTCGCTGTATGCGAACAGTCGACGCCCGTGGTGGAGCTCCGCGAGACCCTCCACCACGCGGGTCCCGATCCCGCGACGAGTCGCGGCGGCGGCCACCTCGATGAACTGGATCTCTAGGCGTCCTCCGCCAAGCTTCGGCACGCCCACGTACTCCGGGTTGATCCCGCCGGGGTCGTCGAACTCGACGCGGGCGACCTCGATGCCATCCTCCATGACTTGCACGAACCACGGTTCGCTCACGGAGTGGTATCTGGGCTCGTCCCACCACTGGTCGTTCTCGAAGTCCACCGACCAGTCGAACGGCGGCACCCACGAGTACTTGCTCGCGGAACCGCGGCGGTGATCGACGAACTGGAGGGGCATAGAGCGGAGCCTATTACTGGGGGCAGACAGAGCGTCCCACTCAACCGCGGCGGGTTGTCCGTACATGCAGCTAACCTGCGCGCATGGGAACTTCCCCGTGGACAGGTCCGGTCATCCTGACCCTCTGCTTGTCGGTCCTGGCGCTCGTGGTGTCAGCCGTCGCCCTCGGATGGCAGGTGATCTCGTGGCGCCGCAGCGGGCCGCGGGTCCGGGTCACTTCGAAGTCGGGTTTCGCCGCCGCTGAGCCTTTCGTGTCGATCGAGATCACCAACGCGGGGCGCCTTGCCACCGAGATCAGCCAGATAGCGTTCCAACTCTCCGGCCTGGACGACCAGAACCAGGTCTTGATGTTCCGTGACGTGCTGGGAGACCTGGTGACGATGCCGGTACCGCTGGCTCCGGGGGCGACGGTGAGCAAGATGTTCGCGGCTGGCGCGGTACTCGAGGTTCTGGACACCAACGGGTTTGCCGGCACTGAGGCGCGGCCGTATGCGATCACAGGGCACGGGCGCACCGAGGGTGATCAGTTCGACCTACGCAGCCGGGTGCAGATGCTGGTGGAAACGGCTGAACGACAGTCGTAGGTCAGGGGTGCGAGTAGTGTTTGTCCCGCACCGGTAGCAGCTGACGTCTCATGTGTGCCGGAGGCGGCGCTGGTGTGTGCCCGCGAAGCACGCGAACGGGTCGTACGCCGGAGCGGTGACCCGTTCGAGCAGCGGGACGTGCGACTCCCAGTCCCATCCCAGCCACCTCGCGACGCGCACCCCGGTCGGCACGTTCGCGTAGTGCTCGATGTCGACGTCCTCTTTGAGCTCGACGCGTGCCACCTCGGCGCCGGCCTCCAGCACCTGGACGTACCAGGGGTGCTCGGTGTCGTAGAGGAGCGGGTTCCACCAGTGCGGGTTCGCATAATTCACTGCCTCGTCGAAAGGCGGCATCCACGAGCGATCGTCCAAGGGGCCGGGACGGAGATCGATCAACTCCAAGGTCAACGCGGCCACCGCACTCGGCTCCTCACGCGGCCTGTGCCGGTCGTATCCGCGCATCCAACTCCGCGGCGGCTGTGACCATGAACCGCGGGCATGGACGGTACGGGAACCCGCACGCCTCCAGGTACTGCTGCAGCGGCATCACCCCCACCTGCCGCCAGGTCCGGATCAGGTTGGCCACCTCAACCCTGGGCGTCTCCGCCATGCCCTCCAGCAGCAGGAGATCGGAGATCGAGACGACAGCGGGCGCCAGCATCCTGCCCCCGCGCGCCGCCATCATCTCGCGTGCACAGATCCCGACGAGCATCATCGACGTCGGCGTGCTCGGTAGTCCCACGTCGGGCACGACGACGAAGGGCGCGAACGTCGTATCCGTGAACGATCTTCCGTCCCAGCCGCGTTCGGTCAGGTGGTCGATCACGGACTCGAACTGACGCGCCTTCTTGCTAGTCAGGAACGCTTCGAGGTTGGAGGCGAAGTCCTCGCCGCTGCCCCATCCCTCGGCCAGCGGTTGCCTCAGCGGGCGGTGCGTCGCGTCGATGAGCCAGGCGAACCGGCTATCGGTCGGCAGCATCCAATCGCACGCCTTCGGCCGGCCGCCGCTCCTCACTGTCCACGCGGCCTGCATCTCCTCTTCACCGACGATGGAGCCGAACACCGCACTGTTCGCAGCGATGCGGGCGATGATGCGACCGACGATCTGCTCGAACTGGTGCTTGACCGCATCCTGGAACTGCTTTGCCCGCTCCGGCTTTCCCTGCTCTATGAAGCCCTGCTGAACATCGAACTCGGGGGCGTTCCCGAAAAACCGGTCCATGCCCCACTGCGCCCGGAGCGCGAGCACTGCGCCGTCGCCGAGGAACGGGAACCGCGTGAACGTGTACCGCTGCGATCGGATGTCGCCGCGCTCTCGATCCTGCTGCGACATGGCGCGGAATTCGTCGAGGTCGCGGACCATGTTCCGCTTGATGTACTGCACCACTTCGTCACTGACACCGTGCTCGTGGAGTGCGCCTATGTCGAAGCGGGCGCGCCCTGTCCGGAGAACCGACGCGATGACGTCGCCCGCCCGCAGGAACTCGTCCATGCTGATCCCGGTGGCTTCACGGAACGTGTCGGCTGGGGTCGCACCGAGCTGGTCGCCCACCTTCTCCGCCCATGGCTGGTACCAGAACTCGTGAGCCATGCACTTCATCTGCTCGGGCAACCGAGAGGCGTTGAACATCATCGACGCCGCCTCGTCCACCGCCATCTCGTTGGCGAACTCTATGAGCTCGTCCTCCGACATGCCCCGCATCTCCGCGTCCATCTGGCGTATGTCCATCGCGTTGAACCGAGCTGCCCGGCCACTCGGGGTGTCGTGGTCCTCGTTCACCGACAACAACAGCTGGAGCAGGGCGTCGTCGTCGGCGTCGCGCTCGCGCGGCGCTTCGCCGGCCTCGATGATCTCCCGCATGAGCCGGACCATAGTCTGCGGTGGCGCCAGCCGATGCCCAGCCACGAGTTGCTGCCGCACCGGCTCGTACCACTGCGAATCCACCATGCGCATCGCCTCGATCGGCAACGTCTCCGCACTGCTGAGCATCGCCGCGTCGAGCTCAGCTTGCATCTCGCCCAGCGCTACCAATACGGCTGTGCTGTCGATGCCCGAGAGTAGCGCGAGGCGTTGTTCCCGATCGAGCGGAACCAGTCCCACAGATGTCGCGGTGATCGCGTGCCGCGCCATCCCGTGCATCGCCTCTATGACACGCTGCGCCCCGACAGGGAGGTCACTCATGTCGGGCAGCTCTATCGCCGCGGGCTGAAAAGCAGGCCTGAGTGTAGGCGCAGCTGCACCGCTGCCCGTTTGCCTTGTCCTCTTCGCGATGCGCCGTTGCCGGCGTGCACGCTTTTGCTGCCGTTTCCCCATAACCATTGATGGTTGCACTGAGGGCCGACAACCGCCGACGCCCTGCGCCGACACGAAGCAATCCCTTCCAGACCGCTACAGGGTCGTTGCCTCGCAGCGCGGTCGCCGACGTCGGACGCCGGGGTTGCCACCGCCGCGGGCCATCCTCTCAAAATGTGTCGGTCGGCGTCGGTAAGTGCGGCACGACAGCCAATGACCTCGGCAACCTGGCGGTCAACATGACCCCTCGGGACAAGGGGCAGCGAGGAAGCCGGTGGGGTGCTCAGATCCGGCTCGGGAGTGGGCAATGCTGCCGTGAACCTCGGTGGTCCCGGCGGTTCCGTCGAATCGCCGGGACAGGTCAACTGCGGGTCCCGACCACGCGCCGCAGGTGAAGCAGCAGTAGGCCGACGAGGCACCGGCCAATAACTGATCCAATTGACATCACGGATAATGCCGATGATCGATGATGTTGAACCGAATCCTGTTGATGTGGAGCGTATTCGAAGCAGTCGGCAGCGAGGGGCTGCTACTTAGGCAAGAACGTCACTGTGAGGCGCGAGCGTGGTCGGGGGAGACTGGCGACGTCGGCGGCCTTGGCTTACGGCGTGTCCTCGAGCCGCGCAGCCCGGTCCTGCTATGCGAGCGAGATCTGCACAAACGTACGGTTATAGGATCCGCCACGAAGATGAGAAAAACGTGTCCGCCAGTTTGATGAGAATTTTGCAAATCCGCAGGTGCAAGTATCGCCGTCCGCCACGTGGTTTGGGGACCTACACCCATCCCATCATTCAATTTTTGTGTTGGCTCTGATCCAAACATGGCGGAATTCTCACCTTCGCGACGTAAAGGTGACGGGTCCACCACAAAGACGAGGATCGTGTCCGTGGACCTTAGTTTGGATCCACATTGGTAATACGCTGCGGCTGTTGAACTTTATTTGCCGAATTCATGAAGTAGGTTGCGCACCAATGCTATTGATGGTGCCACTAAGTGCAAGCAGCCTAGCGCGACCCCTCCTCCCTACACACAGAGGACGTCGAAATAGGCGCTCGCACGTCGTCGTGTCCGCCGCGGCGGGCGCCCGATGCCGCAGCCTGCGAGGCGCTAGTAGCTAAGGCAGTGCCGCGGCACGCAGACGCTTAGCGCTGAGTTATTCCGCCGGCTAACTCGGCAGCTTTTCCCCGCTCTTAAGCTGGCCTGCGGGCTTATTCTTAGGCAATGGGGCAGAGCAATGGAATCGACTTCATCCACGATCCTGATCTGAATATTCGGGACCTCTCATACAGCCGCAGCAGGGTGGGGCAGCTCCTGGACCTGACCAAAGGGTCATTCTTCGATATGGGATTTGGCCCGCGCGATGACGACCGAGTCGACGCATCAGAGATTGATGCTGACGGGGACTGGCCTACTGATCGGCTTGAGATTTATGTCAAGGAAAAGCCCAGGGGCCCTGGATATGTCTGTGACATCGTGTACAACTCCGAACAGCTTCCCGTAACCGTGTACGCGGTGCTAGTTAATCGTGGTCGGGGTCTAGAAGTTGCCGAGCTTGAACTCTTCCGGCGCTACTGGGGCTACTTCGATGAGGACGGTAACTACTCGCCCCCCGACAGCGTCGAGCTTCCCGACAGTCAAAATCCGCCGGCCCTAATCAACAGCGATGTCTTACGCCATGTCCCGCTCGGTGACATCATCACGCGAACCGAACGTCAGCTCGCCGACGATTCGTGGCGCACGGAGGGCATTAGATCTTTCCCCGGCCCAAACCTGATGCCCGATCAACTGAGCGAGGAACAGCGTCGCGCCTTGGAGAACTCCTCGACATCCGCAGCCCGACGCCGCGGCCGACCCGAACTTAGCGACGAGCTCCTCATTGATGTCGCCGAGACTTACGTTTGGGAGGCCGGGCGCGGTCGAGGTGCGCTCAAGCGTATGTCTGAGGTATTCGACCGCCCCGAGGCTACGATCCGCGACTGGATTGCCCTGGCCCGGCGCCGTGGCTACCTGGCGCCGACCAAGCCCGGGCGCCGAGGGGCTGCTCCTGGCCCCAACCTTCCGTCAACCCGCACGAACGATGAAACCGCCAGCGACGCAGCTCAAGTCGCGCCAAATCTTAGCCGTCAGCGCCGCCGTCATATGTTACGGATGGTTGAGGGGGAGGGGGTACTCGACGCCGATTTGCCAGAAAGCGCACGGCTGACTTATGTGGTGGGCGGCTTAGTATGCAACGACAGCGGGTTCCTACGCCAAGATGATCTAGAGGCGGGCATGGAAAATCCCGAGGTCCTCCAGGCAGCACTGGAAATCTTGGCCAAGGCTCGACAGCGCGCACACAAGCGCAGCACCGGACCCGGTCAGACAGCCTCCCCAGCACAATCCGAGGCCGGGAACTAGCTGCGGGCAAAATGAAGCGCGTTTACGAACTCGCCAAACAGCTGGGTTGGACCTCCAGCCAGCTGATCACAGAACTCAGAGAGCGCGGCGAGTACGTCAAGTCGGCAGCGTCAAGAGTCGAGGCGCCCGTGGTCAGGGCGATGATGCGTGACTTCGCCCCTGAGATATCAACACCCACAGCAGAATTCACTATGGGCATTCTCGATCCCAGAATGTACGGCCGATCAGCCGCGACGAATGATGCCAGCGACGTCAACTTATCTTTCGCCGCCGACCTTGCCCGGATCAAAGCCCAGCCCTCACCGGAAAATAACCGCAGAACTTCCCAGCACGGCTGGACGGCACCCATTCTCAGAATTTTGCTCGACGAGGTCATCGTTCCTGCCCGACCGAACCACCTTGGCGAACCGGAAGGCCCCTACTATGCGTGGGAAGTCAAGAACGCGAAAGCCCTCCACCAACAATGGGTCTGCGAACAGCTAAACGGACTCGACGGTGAGGATGACACCATCATCGAATGGATCCGGCTTACCCGAGATGGCCAACGCCCGCACTTGGCCACAGAGCTTTCGCGGTCGGGAATCGCCGTCGGCGAAGCCGCTTTACGCCTTAGATACGGTCGGATAGATCCAAACAGCGACAACATCTTTGAGCGATTCCGCGCTGGCCGCATCAGCAGGACCGAGGCTGTCTGTGAGGTCCACCAGTGGCGGCGGAATCAAAACGCTGGGTAGGCAGCGCCGCGGCATGTGTCCCGGGCCTCAATGCCAAAGTTGAGCGCCTACGAAGACGAGACGTGGTAGTCGAATTCCGCTGGAAAACAACATGATAGAAGTTCATTATCGATACGTCGCCAAATTCTGCGTTTGACTGCTGACCCGATTGATCAGAACTCGTATGCGGGATCGTCGTCGAGGATCTTCGCGAACATCGCAGTCAACCCTCCAAGGTCAGATTCGGCTCGCGCAGTGTGACACGCGCTGTGCAACTCGGTCAGGTCAGTCTTCTGCCAGTCGAGTCCGGCGCCGCGTTCGGAGAGGAGGAGGTCGAAGAACTCGCGGGTGGAGCGGCCATTGCCCTCACGGAAAGGGTGGGCGAAGTTCGCGTAGTCGTATAGGTACGCGACGGTGCCTGCGAGCTCAGCCTCGGGAACATCCTTGAGCTGGTTGAGCCGGTGGACCTCTGAGGCGACATGGGTCATCGGCTGACTGATGCTGCCCGGGGGACAGAAGGACTCTCCGCCCTTCTGGATGCCGACGGTCCGCACATCACCGGCCCAGACGTACACGTCCTGAAAGAGCTGACGGTGGATCGCGCGCAGATACGCGAGATCATATGTGCGGGCACCCAAAAGTTCGGAGCCCTCACGGAGTTCGATAACCCGTGCCTCGACGAGATCGTTCTCCGCATCCCGCAGCGCCTCGGGTGTCTGGGCGCCGACCCGGTTCCTCAGAATGCTCGTGCCGGGGATGAAATAGCCTAGCCAGTTCCGTTCGAGATCGCCGGTGTCCCAGGGATGCGGCACTCCGGGCTCGGCTACGTCAGGTTGTACCGGCGCCGGACGCGATCACGGAGTTCGGCGGCCGTGATGGTTCCGCGGGCGTAGGCGACCTGGTCGGCGCGCGTGGCGTTGGTACTGCGGGAACCTTCGAGCTCGGTGCTGCGGCGGATCGCGCGCACGGCCTTGACCCGGCGCTTGGCCTTCTGCAACTCGGTCACTCGGACACCACCTTCAGTGAAGTCCTTCCAGGATAGTCGACGCGGCTGACATCGGACGGAAGCGCGGCTACGCGGCCTGCAGCTGGCCAGCGTGGTCCCGTACGTCGACGAAGTCGTGCACTGATGCGTCAAGTTGGTTGGGATCGCGGCAGTGGATGTTGACGATGGTTCGCCGTCGCCACCATGGGGTGCAGCGAAGCGCAGGGGTCCCTGGCTCGCCCGGTAGACTCAAACGTCGCCAGCTTCGCCGCAATTTCACCAGCTTTTAACAGAGGTCCGATGCCCATCAACTGGGACAAAATCAACACCGACAACGGCGCGAAGCTGCTCCAACCACGAGACATTTTTACCGCCCTGCCCCACAAACCGTGGTCTCGGCTGCGGCCCGAGCAGGGTGAGGTACTCAAGCAGTGGTTCGACCGCCGCGACAAGCCTGACCTGGTGATTAAGCAGAACACCGGCGGCGGCAAGACGCTGGTCGGACTGCTGATTGGGCAGTC
Organism: Mycobacterium sp. TH-M25; assembly: GCF_057473665.1. NCBI lineage: Bacteria > Bacillati > Actinomycetota > Actinomycetes > Mycobacteriales > Mycobacteriaceae > Mycobacterium > Mycobacterium sp. TH-M25. The sequence continues at coordinate 8,046 of NZ_JBYCLA010000465.1, read as the reverse complement.
GAGCATCAACGAAGGCGTCGGGCCGGTCGTCTACCTGGTTCCCGACAATTACCTGATCAAGCAGGTGGTGGACGAGGCCCCCAGCGGGATCGCGGTGACGACCGATCGGCGAGACGAGCGATTCCTTGCTGGCGGTGCCATCTTGGTCACAACCTTCGAGAAGTTAGTCAATGGTCGCAGCGCCTTCGGTGTGCGGGGGCAGAAACCGGTCACGCAGCTGGGTGCTGTGATCGTCGACGACGCGCACTCCGCACTTGCGGCGGCTGGGCACCAGTTCTGTCCGACGTTGCCACCCGAGTGCCCCGGATTCGGCGAGTTGTTGGACCTGTTCGCTGAGGATCTCAAGCGTCAGAGCCCGAAAGCCTTCGCGGACCTGAAGGATAAGGACTACAGCGCCGCCCTCCGGGTGCCACCGAAGGCGACTGCGGAGCGGGCGGCGGCGGCGCTGGCGATCCTGAAGAAGTACGGCGACAACGACGGCATCAAGGAGTTCTATTTCGGCTGGCCGCTGGTAGCCGACAACTTGGCGATGGCCATCATCACGTTCTCGCACACCGGGGTCGAGATCAAGATGCCGTGCCCGGCCATTGACATGATTCCGGCGTTCTCCGAGGCGCGCCGGCGCGTCTACCTGACCGCAACGTTGGCGGACGAAAGCGTCCTCGTGACCGAGCTCGGTGCCGCACCCGAGAGTATTCGGGATCCGATTACCCCCGAACGAGCTTCAGACCTCGGCGATCGCATCATCCTGGCGCCGATGTCCATAAACCCAAACCTGTCCGAAGTCACCGTTCAACGGCTAGCCCGGGAGTTCGCCGATGGCGACCGGGACGGCGACGGGATCAAGACCGACAAACCGATTAACGTCGTCGTGCTGGTACCGAGCTGGCATCGGGCGGCGGCCTGGGAACAGTTCGCCGACGCAACCGTCAACGTGAAGTCGATGGGCCCGGTAATCGACCGGCTCACCGCCGGCGAACATGTCGGTGTCGTGGTTCTCGTGAACAAATACGACGGTGTCGACCTACCGCACGATGCGTGCCGACTCCTCATCGTCGATGGCATTCCCACGCCGCTATCGGGTGCTGAACAACGTGAATCTGCTGCGCTCACCGGGTCAACGATCTTCCAGGCTCGCAAGGTGCAGCGAGTCGAACAAGGTATGGGCCGGGGCATCCGCGACCTTGAGGACTATTGCGCAGTCCTGCTGCTTACCCGCGAGACGGCTCTGACGCTGCGTGACCCGAAGCTGCGGTGCTTTTACTCTCCGGTGACCCGCAAGCAGATCGAGCTCAGCCAGAAGATCGCCGACCAAATCGAAAACGAAGGAATCACCGAGATTCGCAACGCGCTCAACATGTTTCTGGAGCGCGACGACGATTGGGTCGCGGCGGCCAAGCAAGCAGTCGCGGATGTGGAGTACGACCGGGATGGCAAGATCACCGACATCGCGATCGCGCGGCGCCGTGCCTTCGATAAGGCAGCCGCCGGCAACATCGACGCGGCCATATCGCTGCTGAGCGCCGGGATTGCCACGATCACTGATGATTTGGAGGAGGGATGGTTCCTTGAAGAGCTAGCCGGCTATCAGCAACTCACCGATCCCTTGCAGGCCCAGAAGACGATCGCGAGGGCTCGCGAACTGAATCCCGGGGTAATTAAGGCAGACATCTCCCCGCCTGCAAAACCCGTGAAAGGTCCTGCGCTGCAAGGAACGGCTGCGGCCGCATATCTCAAGGAGATGTACGCCGACGCGAACGCGCTGCGGCTGAACTTCGGCACGCTGTTCGACAACATCACGTGGGGCCTGCGTGAAACACACGACCTTGCAGAACAACAAATCAAACTACTGGGCCATCATCTCGGGTTCGCGTCCACCCGACCCGACAAAGAGGAAAAAGATGGAGGCCCCGACAACCTGTGGGGCATGAATCCCACGACCAACGCGGTCATCGAGCTCAAAACGGAGGTAAACCGAGGCGATCTCCGGATCGCGAAGATCAAAGAAGCGGGCCAGCTTCTTACGTCTCTGGAATGGGATGCCCGCCGCAATCCACATGTCACCCAACGGATTCCAGTAATGCTGCACCCGAGCAACGAGCTTCACCCCGAAGCCAACTTGCCGCCGGAGACGCGCATCATCACGATGGCTGACTTGGACAAATTGCGCACCGATGTGTTGCTGTTCGCCGACGAAATTGCCGCAGCGAAGTCATGGGGTGATCCCGCGGCGGTCACCGAAGCGCTGCACCGAAACAAACTGACGGCGGATCAGATCATCCCCGCACACAGTTCGAAGTTAATCGGCCCCACCTCGCGGTAGCCGGAAGATTTTGCGGTGACCGCACACGAGCAACGCGGCAGGCAACGGGCTTGACCTCACTTTGCGCCCAGTCCCGACCGCCACGATGGCAAGCCGCACTTTCTGAGGCTAGCGTTCTGAGGCTAGCTCGCCCCCTGGCGCCACATGTGACATCATCGAACATATGTTCCCTAGGGTCCATATGTTCGACTTCTGGGACCTCTCGTCTGAGTTCCCGACTCTGTTTCGAGTGGACCGAGAGGTGCGTGTCAACACGGCACGCATTTTCCCTACCACTGGTATCCGCAAAGACGAGCTTCCTTTGTGGGTAAAAGCCTGTGGCTTACTGCTGGAGCCTGTGATGCTCGCGCGACAGGTCGCTTGGATCCGACGGGCAGATGGGGGATGGCTTGCTGTAGTGGAGATGCCCGCCAGCAGTGCCAACGGACGCTCGCGGGTCGCAATGGAGCTGTGGTTACCGCCAGAGGCGCTAGCCGTCGAGTTGGGTACAACAAGCGAACCATCCGACGAATAGTGCAAGTGGTCCCATTAGCGCTAAGCCGTATCGAGCCGATCTAGAGGAGTGCCTGGCAGCGCTGCTGGGGTAGGGGTGTGAGCAATCGCGTCGTCGATCGCGGCGTCGATCGCGTTGCAGGGGTATATCGCAGACGCGTGGTCGTCGAGGTCGGCAGAGGAGTGGGCGCCGTCTGGCGCGACAGTGATGTTGACGGTGACCGGGGAGGGTAGGTTCAGGGCCGCTAGGCGGCTCTGAACGGCAAGTGTGAGCCGTTCGGCATAGTCGCTGTGCTCGCGGCGTTCTTGCGCTGCAAGCGCGTCGCTGAGGTCGGCGATGGCTTCGTGGGCTTCGTCGTAAGCGATTTCTCCCGCAGTGGGGGGTCTGCTGTTCTCGGCTTCGTTAGTTAGTTCGGTCAGTAGGGCGATGTCGGCGGGGTCGTCGCCCCAGCCGGCTTTGGGCTGCACGACCAGATAGCCGTTGTCGTCGACGCTGATCCAGTCCACGGCGACGATGCGCGGGTCGTCCGGGGTGAAAGGGCCGGGGGGCAGGTCATCGGGGTCGGGGATGGCTTCTGCGCGCGCAGCAAGTTCAAGTTCCGCGTCTCGGTAGTCGTCGTACGCGGTGTCATTGATATCGCGCAAGATGCTGTCGACCCACAAATCGATGACGACGGGTTCCGTGCGATGTTGCAGCAGGTATTCGTCGTCGGCGCCCACGGTGGATTGTAGGGTTTGACGGACCCGCTCGGCTTCCCAGGAGCCGGGTCGGCCAGCGAGGATCTGCTCCGTGCTTCCGATGTTGGCCGCGGCTCCGGCGAGGGCCTGCGTGACGAACTCGGCCCAGTCGATGGGCAGTGCTGCCCGCGGGTCCGGATCAGGTTCCCATTCTCCTGAACTGTTCTGGCGCGCCGGCTGATTCGTCAGATGAGCAGCTTCGGTCAGGGCAGCGATGGCGTCATAGAGCACTTCGGTGTACGGGCGGGGAACCGTCGTATCGACCGGAGTCAGATAGCCCGTGTCGAACAGCGCCGCGGACAGGACGTGGCGATAGGGCTGGCCGATGATGCGTGCGACCGCGGACAGATTGTCACGCTCAGGCAGGCGCCGCACGCCGTTGACTCGCCACAGGCGCAAGTTTTCACGCGTGATGCCGATTCTGCGAGCTAGTTCGGCATCGCTGACACCGTGAGCATTCTTGTACTGGTCAATCAGCTCGATCAGGCGGGGGGTTGCCATACCGCCAAGTATTCTGCGACTATGAGGAATAGTCAAGTACTACTTGTCTCTATAGCCAAGTGTTACTTGACATAATCTCTATTATCGGAATGCAACTGTTGCGAGTTGCGTTAGATGAAAGTGCTCGCACCCTTTGACGATTGGCTCATCCGCCCCAGTTCTCGGCACTGTTCCGACGTCTGCAGTCCCGAACGAGCCGCTGCGGTAGTTGTGCAGACGCCGAGGCTAGCGTATCTTTCAATCACTTAGTGAATGATTCGGGTGTTAGGTGAAATCTTGAGCGAGCCCCGACCTCCCGGCGCCATAGCCGGCAGCCGACCACCTGCCCCGCGCTCCGCCGGGCCGCGTGCCATACGTCACTGTGACGAATTGTATTGGTGCGCCGGGCAATTGAGGCTCGCGGTGCGGTCGATTGCCAGCACGATTTCGGATGGCTGCCGACATGGCTGACGAGTTGCCGGGTTTCATTCCGCAGGTTTTGAGGCTCGACGACGTCTCTCTGCTGCGGGCTGACGAGACGGTGCTCAATGCGATGTTTGACGGCTGGCGCGCTCAGATGCTCGCACGCGGCCTGGCGGTCGACACTATCAAGGGCCGGTGCGGCGTCGTCTCTCGATTTGTCGAGTTCACCAATGAGTATCCGTGGCGGTGGCGTCCGCTTGATGTTGACCAGTTCCTGGCGGACCTGAGGTCGCAAGAGAAACCGATCGAGTTGTCAACGTTGCGTTCCTACAGCAACGCGATCTCGATGTTCTGTTCTTATATCAGCGACAGTCGATACGGTTGGGTTGCGTTTTGCGAGAAGCAATTCGGTGATGTTCCGTCGCAGATCTGCTTCGAGTGGAACACCCCGCAACACACTACCGACGATGCCGTCTCGCCCAAACGGCGAGCGTTCACGAAGACCGAATTGCAACATATGTTCGATGTCATCGACGATTTCGTCGACGACGCACACCGCACCGGTTCGAAGCGGTGGTTGACGGCGCTGCGTGACTCGATCGCATTCAAGGTCGGCTATGCCTATGGGCTCCGGCGCCGCGAGCTGGTCATGCTAGATCTAACCGACTTCGGGCCCAACCCGCATGTGCCGGCCTATGGCAACTACGGCGCACTGACAGTGCGCTGGGCCAAAGGAACCAAGGGTTCGGGTCCACGCCGGCGAACAGTGCTGACGTCACCTGAATTCGCCTGGGCCGTCGAACTTCTGCAGTACTGGTGCGACGAGGGCCGTCAGCTGTTCAGCACCGCCGAGCGCTCCCCCGCGTTGTGGCCCAGCGAGCGCGGCGGAAGATTGACGATCAGCGCCTTGGGCCGGTCCTTCGCCGCATTCCGGCAGCGAGCGGGCCTACCACCGGAGCTGAGCCTGCATGCGCTGCGGCACTCCTACACCACGCATCTAATCGAGGCCGGCTACGACCCGTTATTTGTACAGCAGCAGCTCGGGCACTCGTTCGCGTCCACGACATCGCTCTACACATCGGTGGGATCGGACTTCAAACATAGAGTGGTTCAGCAAATGATCGCACGACGACTCCGAATGGGAGACGCCGATGGCTGAGCAACGCCGAATCGGCTTCCACTGGCATCTGCGGCGAGTCATGGCAGCTCACAACCTTTGGAAGTCCACCGACCTGCGGCCGTTGCTGCGCTCGCGCGGGATCAACCTCTCCGATGCGCAGGTCTACCGCCTGGTCACCGGTGAACCGCAACGCATTCCGTCGCGGACCTTCGCCGCGCTTTGTGACATCTTCGACTGCACACCCAACGAACTGTTCGAACCCTACGTCGAGATGCAAGCGGCCGCGTCAGCAAACGCGCCCCACGCACGCGATCTGGGCATAAAGCCGGGAAGCCCGGTAGCCAAGCGGATTCGGATCGTCCAGGACGACGGTGGCACGCCCCCGCAAACCTGAAGATCCGCAGCGCTGGCCGATCGCATGCGCCCGATGCAAAAGCCACTACGAGCCGGTGGCCAACTGGCCTGACGGATCGATCTGTGGATACTGCTACCAGGCAGCTAAACGAACAACTGGCATCTGCTCCTGCGGGCACGAAGGTGTGCTGCCCGGCATCATCGATGACCGGCCCGCCTGCCGGCGGTGCAGCGGCGTCTGGATCAACGTCGACTGCGTCGGTTGCGGTGCCGAAGCTGAACTCTACAGCGGCGGACGATGCCAACGTTGCGTCCTCGAACAGACAGCCCAGCGGTTGCTTACCGACCACGAAACCGGTCTGATCGCACCGCAACTACAAATCGTCATCGACGCGCTCACCGCAATGCAGCGCCCCAACAGTGGCCTCGTATGGATCCGTCAATCTCACGTTCAGTCTGTTCTGCGTGAGCTGGCTCGCCACCCGACGCTCACCCACGAGGTCCTGGACCAACTGCCTGCCGGCCGGACGACCAACTACATGCGCAGCCTGCTCGTTGAGCACGGCGCCCTTCCGTCACGTGACGAGAGACTAATCAGTTTCCAGACCTGGGTCATCACCACTCAGCAGCGGATCACCACCGAAGAACACCGAAAAGTCCTCGCCCGTTTCATTCGGTGGGGGCTCGAGAAGCGACTCCGATCCATGAACCTCGTGACCGACTCGGCGTTCCTTCGCGCTAAACAGACCCTCACCGTGACGATCGAGTTCTGCAACTGGTTGGCCGCCGAGCACAACACCACCGTCGAACACGTGACCCAGGCTCACATCGATCTGTGGCAGTCGACCGGGCCCACCACGCGGGAACATATCCTGCGTTTCATCCGATGGGCGATCAAAGCTAAGCTCGTCACTTCGGACCTCGAGGTGACTCCTCATCGCCGCGGCACCGCACCGAGGATGTCGACCGAACAGCAAAACGCTGTCATCGAAAAAGTTGTACACCAGCAGACGCTTCACCCACGCGACCGATTCGCTGCGATCCTGATGATCGTCTTCGCTCAACGCGCCGAAGACGTCGCGGCCCTGACCTGGAGTCAGGTCAGGATCACCGCCGACATGGTGACGGTCGACCTAGCGGGGCATCCCATCGATCTCCCGCCGCCTCTCGACGAACCCATCCGTGCGCTGGCCGCAAGCAACTACAACCGTCAAACCGCGGCACATCCCAACTCGCCCTGGGTATTTCGCGGCTACCGCCCCGGCATGCACATTACGCCGACGACGCTGCGCAACCACCTACGGCCCGTTCTGGCAGCCCTCGAAGCCCGCCTGGGCACCCTCAACGAACTGACCCAGACAACTCCGATCGCCATACTTGCCGAGACACTGGGCTATAGCCCGCAGACCTTGGAAGCCCATGCCCGGGCGTCGGCTTCAACGTACGCTCGATACATCGCTACTCGACTCGACTGATTTTCCCCTGCAGCCAAGTATCTAGCCCGACCCCGCCGACAGAGCGCTGGTCCCGGCTGCCGTTAAATCTTTGACGTCCTGATACAACCGTCGCAGGTGGTCATCGGCCATGTCGAGGATTGGTTCGTACATAAAGGAATTCACATGTATGTGTTCGGGGGTCATCAACACGACATTGTCTAGGATTCTCCGCGCCGCCTCAGCCTGCGGGAAGCGCCGACGAAACTCGGTAAACAGTACCGGCGTTTGATTTGCTGCTATCGCTCCAGTGAATCCTGGGTCCGCGATGGCTTCGATCATGTATTTCTCTGCCAGCAGGCGGATGGCGATGGAGAGCACGATCTTGTTCTCGAAGTTGATGCTCGTGGCCGCACTGACGCACTGGTCCGCATCGTGGAAAATCTGGTCCGTCACAACTTGGCTGACGTCCGGCCACGCAGCATCACCGCCGAATATCCCAGAGAAGACCTTGTCGAGGTCTGCCTGGGTGAGCTGTTTGGAATCGTCCTTCCAGTGGAGGAACGAGGTGAGCAGTAAATAATCGGGATCGTCGTCTCCGCGCGTGTACTCGAGGAGATTTCTCATAAATGGTATTGATGCGAATCGCTTCATCGAGTGGTTAAAGAAACTTGGTTTGAAGT
>NZ_JBYCLA010000464.1:0-4234 GCF_057473665.1 Mycobacterium sp. TH-M25 | reverse complement strand
TAGTGACGTCGGCTACCTGAGACTTAGCTGAGCCTAGACGATTCTTGGTCGTTGGATTCGCGTTTCGCGAGCATTTAACTTTTCCTGGTCTCGCCTCGCCGCAGCGGTGGTGTCACAACCCGCGCGGACCAGTAGAATCGTCTGCAACGGCATCGATCCGGCCATCACCGGTTAGCCTTCGGAAGAACAGCGCTACGTCCTAGTAGCAGCCCAGTAGAACCGAACGGGTGGGCCCGTTACAGCCCTTGAATGAGTGGCCGTGCGTCAGCGCGCGGCAAGCGGGGTGGTACCGCGGCGCTCGCGCACCCGGCGCGTCGTCGTCCCCGTGCCTAGTTGCGTATATGGCACAGGAGACGGATGACTGACAGCGCCTACCCGCGCACTGATCTGGGCGCCGACCAGCGCGGCGGATCCCCAGATTTTCCCGCGCTGGAAGCCCAGGTTCTCGATTATTGGTCTAGCGACGACACCTTTCGGGCCAGCATCGCCCGCCGCGACGACGCCCCCGAGTACGTGTTCTATGACGGGCCCCCCTTCGCCAATGGTCTCCCGCATTACGGGCACCTGCTCACCGGCTATGTGAAGGACATCGTGCCGCGCTACCGCACCATGTCTGGCTATAAGGTGGAGCGCCGCTTTGGTTGGGACACGCACGGGCTGCCTGCCGAACTCGAAGTTGAGCGGCAGCTGGGTATCACCGACAAATCCCAGATCGACGCCATGGGCATTGCCGCGTTCAACGAAGCCTGCCGCGAATCGGTATTGCGCTACACCGACGAATGGCAGACGTATGTGACCCGCCAGGCACGCTGGGTCGACTTCGATAACGACTACAAGACACTCGACCTGTCCTACATGGAGTCGGTGATCTGGGCGTTCAAACAGCTGTGGGACAAGGGCCTGGCCTATGAGGGTTATCGGGTGTTGCCGTACTGCTGGCGCGACGAAACTCCGCTATCCAACCACGAACTGCGGATGGACGACGACGTCTATCAAAGCCGTCAGGACCCAGCGCTCACGGTGGGCTTCAAGGTGGTGGGCGGTGACGATGAGGACCTAGTCGGCGCTTACCTTTTGGTGTGGACGACGACGCCGTGGACCCTGCCGTCAAACCTGGCCGTTGCGGTTAACCCGGACGTCACTTACGTCCAGGTCCGGGTCGGCGATCGTCGTTTCGTGCTGGCCGAGGCGCGGCTGGCCGCCTATGCCCGAGAGCTGGGTGACGAACCCGAGGTGCTCGGCGCTTATCGTGGCGCCGACCTGCTGGGCAGGCACTACCTGCCGCCGTTCCCGTATTTCATGGACCCAAAGAAAGGGAACGCCAAGGCATTTCAGGTGCTCCCAGGTGACTTCGTGACCACTGATGACGGCACCGGCATCGTCCACATGGCGCCTGCCTACGGTGAAGACGACATGGCGACCGCCGACCAGGTCGGCATCGTTCCGGTCACGCCGGTCGACGCTAACGGCCGCTTCGACGCCACTGTGCCCGATTACCAAGGGCAACACGTCTTTGCGGCCAACGCCCAGATCATCCGTGACCTGAAGAGCCAGAGTGGCCCGGCGGCGGTGAACGGCGCGGTATTGCTTCGCCACGAAACCTACGAGCACCCATACCCGCACTGCTGGCGATGCCGCAATCCGCTGATCTACCGCGCGGTCTCGTCATGGTTTGTCACGGTGACGGAATTCCGGGACCGGATGGTGGAACTGAACCAACAGATCACCTGGTATCCCGAGCACGTCAAGGACGGCCAGTTCGGTAAGTGGCTGCAGGGCGCCCGCGACTGGTCCATCTCACGAAACCGCTACTGGGGCACCCCAATCCCGGTGTGGAAGTCGGATGATCCGGCGCACCCGAGAATCGATGTATACGGCAGCTTGGATGAGCTGGAGCGCGACTTCGGGGTGCGTCCCACGAATCTGCATCGTCCCTACATCGACGAGCTCACCCGGCCCAACCCCGACGACCCTACCGGCATGAGCACCATGCGACGGATCCCAGATGTGCTCGATGTGTGGTTCGACTCAGGTTCCATGCCCTATGCCCAGGTGCACTACCCGTTTGAAAACGATGACTGGTTCGATGGTCATTACCCTGGCGACTTCATCGTCGAGTACATTGGTCAGACCCGCGGTTGGTTCTATACACTACATGTGCTGGCTACCGCACTCTTTGATCGTCCGGCATTCAAAACCTGTGTAGCGCATGGGATTGTGCTGGGTTCCGACGGTCAGAAGATGAGCAAGTCGTTGCGCAACTACCCGGACGTCACCGAGGTGTTTGACCGCGACGGCTCCGATGCCATGCGGTGGTTCTTGATGGCCTCGCCGATCCTGCGCGGCGGCAACCTGATCGTCACCGAACCCGGAATCCGCGACGGCGTGCGACAGGTGCTGCTGCCGTTGTGGAACGCCTACAGCTTTTTGGCCCTTTATGCGCCGAAAGTCGGTACTTGGCGTACGGATTCGTCGCATGTGCTGGACCGTTATATTCTAGCGAAACTGGCGGTACTGCGTGATGACCTCAGTCATGCGATGGAGGTCTGCGATATCTCTGGGGCCTGCGAACAGCTTCGCCAGTTCACCGAAGCGCTGACGAATTGGTATGTGCGACGGTCACGTTCGCGGTTCTGGGACGAAGATGTTGATGCTATCGATACCCTGCATACCGTGCTGGAAGTGACCGCCAGGCTGGCTGCGCCACTGCTCCCGCTGATTACCGAGGTTATTTGGCGCAGTGTCACCGGTGGGCGTTCGGTACACCTGACCGACTGGCCGCAAGCCAACGAGCTACCCGCCGACCCGGACCTGGTCGCCGCGATGGATCAGGTCCGGGAAGTGTGTTCGGCGGCGTCGTCGCTGCGCAAGGCCAAGAAGCTTCGGGTGCGCTTGCCTCTTCTGAAACTTATTGTGGCAGTGGATAGTCCGCAGCGTCTAAAGCCCTACGTTGACTTGATCGGCGATGAGCTTAACGTTAAGCAGGTAGCACTGACTGATGCGATCGACACCTACGGCCGATTTGAGCTCACCGTCAACGCTCGAGCGGCCGGGCCGCGGTTGGGTAAGGAGGTGCAGGCCGCCATCAAAGCGGTCAAGGCGGGAGAAGGCGTCGTCAACCCCGACGGCACCCTGACCGCCGGGCCGGTCGTGCTGCAACCTGACGAGTACAGCTCGCGGTTGGTGGCCGCCGACCCGGAATTCACCGCGGAGCTGCCCGATGGGGCCGGTCTGGTGGTGTTGGACGGCACGGTGACCCCCGAGCTGGAGGCGGAAGGCTGGGCCAAGGACCGGATCCGCGAACTGCAGGAGTTGCGTAAGTCGACTGGGCTGGACGTCTCCGATCGCATCCGGGTGCTGATGTCGGTGCCGGCCGAGCGGGCCGACTGGGCGCGCACCCACGCCAAACTCGTCGCGGGGGAGATACTCGCTACTAGTTTCCAGTTCGCCGAGCCAGGACCGGACGCCGTCGCGATCGGCGACGGCGTCCGCGTCAAGATCGCTAAGGCGTGAGTCGCGAAAGTACATTCCGCGACGCATTTGTGCGGAACCGTCAGTAGTTGCACTTTCGTAACTAAGGCTTGACCGCGCGCCAGCGCTGCGCGCCGTGCCGGACGTCAACGTCAACGTCATGAAACCCGGTTGCGCGCAAGCGATCCGGCAGCGTCTCCGGCGACACCGGATTGCAGGTGTCGCGGAAATGCAGGATACGGAAGGGCAGCGAGGTTACGCTGTCGCTGCCGGCGAAGACGCCGCCGGGGCGAAGCACCCGGAAGGCTTCTGCGAACAGTCGATCTTGCCGCTCCGTGGTCGGGACGTGGTGCAGCATGGTGAACGACACCACCGAGCTGAACTCGTTGCTCGGCAATCCGGTATCGGTGCCGTCTGCGTTGATGATCCGCGCGCGCTCGCCGTAGCGCCGTTGTAGTCGCTGGGCCATCGCCGTATCGATCTCGACGGCGGTGAGTCGCGGCGTCTTGTCGACTAGCACCCGCAGAAATGCGCCGTACCCCGGTCCGATCTCGAGAGTGTTGTCGCCGAGCTGCACGCCGGCGAGCACCCAGGGCAACAGCCGGCCTTCGACTTCCTTGGCCCAGTGGTCCGAATTGCAGCACAACCGATGGCAGAGGTTCATGGGCATACCCACCGACGTTAGACCAATCGCCCATAGCCCCCAATATTATTGCCAGGTGTGGAGTCCCGTTGGGTGCTGCACCTGGATATGGACGCGTTC
>NZ_JBYCLA010000463.1:0-5176 GCF_057473665.1 Mycobacterium sp. TH-M25 | reverse complement strand
GGCAACTACCAACTGGCCGTAGAACCGATCGTCTGGCGCAAATACGACCAGTCACTGCCCGCCGACGCTGTCGAGACCACGATCAACGGCCACCGCGCCGCGCAATGGTGGAACCTCAAGCCGACCTACCACAACAGCTACTTCTACTTCTCCTGCATGGTGGCCTTCAAGACCAGCTACGGGATCATCCAGCAGTCGCTGTTCTACTCGACGATCTACTCCAGCCCCGAAGTCGACTGCCCGGCGACCAACCTGCAGCGCGCCAATGAGCTTTCGCCGTACTACAAGTTCTGAACCCGCGATCGCCGTCACCCCCATAACCTGAAGCGGTGACGACCACCTCCAACCCTGCCGCGGGCTCGACGCTGCGCACACTGCCCCGACGACTTGTCGTCCGCGGGTTGTCCCGGGCACTACGGCTGCCCGCCCCGACCACGAAATACGCCGTGAGCGCGGTCAGGATTCCGATGCGCGACGGTGTCGAGCTGGTTGCCGACGTTTACGAACCCACCGGAGAGGTGGTCGGCACCCTGTTGGCCCGCGGCCCCTATGGCCGGGGATTTCCGTTCTCGATGGTGTTCGCCGACATACCCGCCGCCCGCGGCTATCGCGTGGTGTTGCAAAGCGTACGAGGGACATTCGGCTCGGGCGGAGACTTCTCGCCGATGGCCAACGAAGCCGCCGACGGCGCCGACACGGTGGAGTGGATGCGCCGCCAGCCGTGGTTCACCGGCCGCTTCGCCACGATCGGAATCTCCTATCTCGGGTTCACCAGTTTCGCCCTGCTGGAGGATCCGCCGCCGGAACTCGTCACCAGTGTGATCGTTGCCGGTCCGCACAATATGGGCTTGTCGGCGTGGGGCACCGGCGCGTTCACGGTCAACGACTTACTCGGCTGGAGCAACCTGGTGGCCCATCAGGAAGATCCGGGCCGAATTCGCGCCGGCATCCGGCAACTGCGGGCCCAGAGAAGCGTGGTGCGGGCCGCTGGTGAGGCGCCGCTGGGCGCCGCTGGCCGAGCACTGCTCGGCGACGCGGCGCCATGGTGGGAGTCCTGGCTGACTCCGCCGGCGAAGGACAACCCGTTCTGGGAGCCGCTGCGAGTCGACTCCGCACTCGACCGGATCCAGGTACCGTTGCTGCTGGTCAGCGGTTGGCAGGACTTGTTCCTGACCCAGACGCTGCAACAATTCCGGCATCTTCGCACGCGTGGCGTCGACGTCGCGCTGACCATGGGCCCGTGGACCCACACCCAGCTGCTGGTCGCCGGTTTGTCCACCGTCATGGGCGAAACCCAGGCCTGGCTGGACCACCACCTCGCCGGTCGCCCGGCTCCTGCGCGGTCCAGCCGACTTCGGTTCTGGGTTTCCCACGAGGGCTGGCGTGAATTGCCCGACTGGCCGCCGACCACCACCGACCGACCGCTGTACCTCGGTCCGGGCGGCGGCCTGGCCGACACGGCGCCCCCGGCTGGATCCTCGGCGAGCTTTCGCTACGACCCGGCCGACCCGACTCCCACCGTCGGGGGCCGACTGCTGTCGCCCGACGGCGGCTATCGCGACGACACCGCGCTGGCGTCGCGACGTGACGTGCTCAGCTTCACCGGCGACGTGCTCGCCGAGGACCTTGTCGTGCACGGCAACCCGATCGCCGAGCTGGCGCACAGTTCCGACAACCCGTACGTGGACGTGTTCGTCCGGATCAGCGAGGTCGACGCGGCGGGACGCTCGCGCAACGTCAGCGACGGCTACCGGCGGCTGACCGAGGCGACCGACCACGTTCGCCTCGAGCTGGATGCGATCTCGCATCGGTTCCGCGCCGGAACCCGCATCCGGGTGCTGATCGCCGGCGGCTGCCATCCGCGCTTCGACCGCAACCTCGGAAACGGGGAGCCGTCGTCGACGGGCAGCCGCCTCACCCCGTCCACCCACGAGGTGCGCTTCGGTGCGTCCCGGATCGTGTTCCCGGTCGGGTCGTGATGGACACCTTCGACGAATGGCGAAGCGGCGGAACGGAATTTCACTGGAAGTCGACGACGGTCGCGAATTCGGGTGCCGACGTCACGGTGTTCACCCGTCGGTGCGGCACACCCGGAGCACCGGCCCTGGTCTGCGTGCACGGCTTCCCGACGGCCAGCATTGACTTCCACGCGCTGACCCGCGAACTCGGCGCCGACTTCGACATCTTTCTGCTCGACTTTCCCGGTTACGGCCTGTCCGAGAAGCCAGCCGCGCCGTACGTGTATTCGCTCTATGACGATGCGCGCCTGCTGATCGGCGCGATCACGACGCACTGGCAGCTCAGCGACTACACGATGCTGACCCATGACCGCGGCACCAGCGTCGGGATGATCGCACTGTCGATGTTCGACGAGCTCGGGGATGCGAGCCCGCCGTCCGAGGTCATCTTCACCAACGCCAACATCTATCTGCCCCTTGCCAATCTGACCGGGTTCCAGAAGGCGCTGCTGGATCCGACGGTGGCGCGCAGCACGGCGCGCGCCACGACACCGGAGATGCTGGCTGCGGGCATGGGCATGACGACGTTCATGCCGCGACGAAATACCGGCGACGCCGAGATCGCCGCGCTGGCGCGATGCTTCGCTCACAACGACCAGATCGCGGTGCTGCCCGACACAATTCGGTACCTCCACGAACGCGCCGCCGACGAAACCAACTGGCTCCAAGCGCTTTCGGTCAGCGACGTCAACACGACCCTGGTGTGGGGCCTGCACGACAACGTCGCCCCGATCCGGGTCGCGAATTACGTGTGGCACGAGTTTCTGCGGGACAAGCCCGCGCTCAACCGCTATTGGATACTGCCGAGCGCCGACCACTACCTCCAGTGCGACGCTCCGGCACAGTTGGCTGACGTCGTGCGACTGACCGCGGCCGGCGAGCCGACTTCGTTGTGCACGATCGGTGACTGGCCCGAGGGCGCGGTGCTCGTCGACCAGACACCTTGATGGGCAACGCTATTCGACGGCGTCACGGACCCGCTCGGCGACCGTTCGCAGCGCCTCCTCGTCGTACACCGGGGTGCCCAGCGGAGGATCAGCCAGCGGCAGCGAAACCCAGCTTTTGCATCCGGCGTATTCGGGGATCCGCGGGAGTTCGATCGGCTCGACCAGCGGGATGGCCTGCACCACCAACACGGTGAGCCGGTGCTTCGGACGAAAGTCCAGCCGCTCGCGACGCACCGACTCGGCGGTCCAGATGTGCAGATCTTCGACCGCATCGATATTGTCGGGCCGGTTGACCAGAAGCGCAGCCACCACTTTCGCCGCCGCCCGAACGACCAGCCGGTCGTCGTCGCTGTCGGGCGCTGCGGTGTCGATCAGGTCGCGAAACTGCGGTCGTATCCGCTCGGTGTGGCTGTGCGCCACCGTCGGGAAGAGCAGAAACTCCTGGGCCACCGCACTGTCGAAACGCTTCTCGCCGATGCCGCCCTTGCGCAGCAGCACCTGTTGCCGGCCTCCCAGCAGCGCGTGCACTACGGCGCTCCACTCCTTGAGCGCCGGCGTCGTCGCCGGCGGTTGGAGCACGCGCAGTTCGGCGATGTTCGGGCACATCCTTCAACCATAAATCGGCCGATGACTACGGTTGCTCTCATGGCCAATGACGACATTCTCCTGATCCACACCGACGAGCGGGTGCGCACCCTGACCTTGAACCGGCCGCAATCCCGCAACGCGCTGTCGGCGGCGCTGCGCGACCAGTTCTTCGGCGCGCTGGCCGACGCCGAGACCGATGATGACGTCGACGTCGTCATCGTCACCGGCACCGACCCGGTGTTCTGCGCCGGTCTGGACCTCAAAGAACTGGGCGGACAGACCGCGTTGCCGGACATCTCGCCGCGCTGGCCGTCGCTGAGCAAGCCCGTCATCGGCGCCATCAACGGCGCCGCGGTGACCGGCGGCCTCGAGCTGACGCTGTACTGCGACATCCTGATCGCCTCCGAGCACGCACGATTCGCCGACACCCACGCCCGCGTCGGCCTGCTGCCCACCTGGGGCCTGAGTGTGCGACTCCCCCAGAAGGTCGGCGTCGGACTGGCCCGCCGGATGAGCATGACCGGCGACTACCTCTCGGCGCACGAGGCGTTGCGCGCCGGCCTGGTGACCGAGGTGGTGCCGCACGAGGAGTTACTGCCCGCCGCACGCAAGGTGGCCGACAGCATCGTCGGTAACAACCAGGACGCCGTGCGCGCACTGTTGTCGTCGTATCACCGCATCGACGAGTCGCAGACCAGCGAGGGGCTGTGGCTGGAAGCGACGGCGGCGCGGGCCTTTCGGACCTCCGGCGACGACATCGCCGCCAACCGCGAGGCGGTGCTGCAGCGCGGTCGCGCGCAGGTGCGCTAGCGGAATTCTGCCGGTCGGCGGCGCATGAGTCCGCGGCGGCGTCGTGGCGGCGCTGCCCTGACCTGCCCTGAACTGACCCCGATGGGTTGATCCCTGTGGGCGAGTTCCCGGGGGCCGGTCGCACTGGTTGTTGTCAGCTGACACACCTAGCGTGAGACCATGAGGCTCGCGGTCACGACCTTGATGGTTGCTGCGTCGTTGGTTGGTGTTGCTGCTCCGGCGCGCGCGGATTGTGGGGATCCCGGCCAGCCCGCGTGTGAGGGCCCGGTTCCCGCCGTCGATCAGGTCGTGGCCATCATGTCTGAGCTGACCGATCCGAATATTCCTGCGGTCGACAAGGGCAACGTGGTCACGCCGCCCTTCAGTCCTGAGGAAGCCGCCACCATCGATGACCATCTGCACCGGATGCAAGCAGTCAATATCGTGCCGTTGTCGTTCGTCGTGACCGACATCCAGCCCGCGCCCGACAACTTGGCGGGAGCCACGCTGGCCACCACCGGTTCGTTTCATCAATTCAGCAACCCCGGGCCGATCGTGCTGGTCGATCACGACGGGCACTGGCTGATCACCCACGACACCGCCGTGACCGCGATGAACGCGTTCTGGTACAACGCCACTCGTCGACGCCCGAACCCCGTCTTTGCTAGGTGACGGCAGTCTGTGGCGGCCGACGGATGGCGAAGGCCGCCTGCTGCTTGGGAGCTCCCAGCGGCGGCGCCGCGCTGCTATGCCAGATACCCTCGATCAATTCTGCGGCGCCGCTGGAAAAGCACTGCCGCTAATCGCCAAGCGCTCTGATGACCCGGCATGGAT
>NZ_JBYCLA010000462.1:0-5894 GCF_057473665.1 Mycobacterium sp. TH-M25 | reverse complement strand
ACGGCGGTGGTCGCAGACAAGCTCGCCGCTGAGACTCAATGGGCTTGTACGACAACGGCATTCGCCACCGGGGATGGTCCGTCACCCGCCGCGGCTGCGGACCGGTTACGGCGCAACGGCGCTCGCCGCGTGATCATTGCGCCGTGGTTCCTGGCGCCCGGAAAGTTGACCGACCGCGTCGCGGCTTTCGCTGCGGCGGAGGGTATCCCGATGGCAGCACCGCTCGGTGGGCATCGCCTGGTGGCCGAGACCGTACTGGACCGCTTCGACGCGGCGGTCGCACTGCGCGCGGCGGCCTGAATCGACCACGGCTGTGTGGCGTGTTCCAGTGCCGAGCAGGACGGCTCGATCGAACTCGGGCCAGCCTTCAGCCGGAACTCACCGTAATCTCGTCGATGTCAGAATCCCTGTCCAGCAGTACTTTTTGAGGGATGTTAGGTATTCGTGTGGCCCGCACATAGACGGTGTCCCCCTCCTTCAGCCCAAGCGCCTCAGCGTCACCGCGGGTGATCTGAGCGATGAACGGCCCGCCGGTGGCAGCATTGGTCAACTCCACGCGCACCTCGAACCCCAGCATCACCACCCGATCGATGGTCGCCCGGACCACGCCGGTGGATGCTGCGCCGTCCGCGGCGGCGATTGCCATTTCAGGACTGCGACCCACCCGAATGTCATGCGGGCGAACAAGGTTGCCGTTCAGTGACGAGACGGCACCCAGGAACGACATCACGAATGCGTTGGCCGGACTGTCATACACCGCGCTCGGCGGGCCAACCTGCTCGATCCGTCCGTCTTTGAGCACTGCGATGCGGTCGGCCACATCCAGCGCCTCGGCCTGGTCATGGGTGACCAGAACGGTGGTGACGTGTACGTCGTCGTGCAACCGTCGCAACCAGGCGCGCAGCTCGTCGCGGACCTTTGCGTCGAGGGCCCCGAAGGGTTCGTCGAGCAACAGCACTTGCGGGTCTACCGCCAGCGCGCGCGCCAACGCCATGCGCTGACGCTGTCCGCCGGAAAGCTGACTGGGGTAACGAGTCTGGAATCCGCTCAGGCCAACCACTTCGAGCAGATGGTCGACCTTCTCGGCGATTTCGGCCTTCGGTCGCTTGCGGATCTTCAGCCCGAAGGCCACGTTGTCACGAACGCTCAGATGCTTGAAGGCCGCGTAATGCTGGAAGACGAAGCCGATTCCGCGTCGCTGCGGCGCAATCCCGGTGACGTCGCGGCCGTTGATGACGATCTGCCCGGTGTCGGGTTGGTCGAGCCCGGCGATGGCCCGCAGCAGTGTCGACTTGCCCGACCCGCTGGGTCCGAGCAGCGCGGTCAATGAGCCCGCGGGCACGTCGAAATCGACGTTGTCCAGCGCAACGAAGTCGCCGTAGCGCTTGTTCGCGCCGCGCACGCTTATTGCGTTGTCACCCATCAGTCCGCCACTCCGTTTCCGTCACGCCTGGTTCCCGTCACGCCTGGTTCCCCGCTCGGTTTCGGCGAGCATCGAGAATCACCTGAACGATCAGCACCACGACGGAAACGCCCATCAGCAGAGTCGAGAGCGCGTATGCGCCATACTCGGCGCCGCGGCTGTAGCGATCGGACACCAGCAGCGTCAGGGTTTGCGATTTTCCCGGCAAGTTCGACGACACCATGATGACCGCGCCGTACTCGCCGAGCGTGCGGGCGATGGTCAACACGACGCCGTAGGTCAAGCCCCACCGGATCGACGGCAAGGTGATCCGCCAAAACGTTTGCCACCACTTCGACCCCAGTGTCGCGGCCGCCTGCTCCTGATCGTCGCCCAGTTCGTGCAGCACCGGCTCGACCTCACGCACCACGAACGGCAGCGTCGCGAAGATGCTCGCCAGCACGATGCCGGGCAAGCCGAAGATGATCTTGAAGCCGAAGTCCTTTTCGACGAACCCGAATAGGCCCGCCGATCCCCACAGCATGATCAAGGCCACCCCGACCACCACCGGTGACACCGCAAACGGCAGGTCGATGATCGCCTGCAACACAGCCTTACCGCGGAACCGGTTGCGCGCCAGCATCAATGCGGTGGGTACACCGAAGATCACGTTGAGGGGCACCACGATCGCGACTACCAGCACCGACAAGTTCAGCGCCGAGATCGCCGCCGGCGTGCTGATCCAATCGACGAACTGGACGACGCCGGGCTGGAAGGTCCGCCACAAGATCAGCCCGACCGGAACGACTAGCAACACCGCCACATAGGCCAACGCCAAGAAGCGGAGCAGGTAGCGAACAGCGGGCGAGGGTGTCATGCCGACAGCTCCTCCCGCCTGGCCGCACGTGACCCCAGGGTACGCAGCCCGACCAGGACCACAAACGAGATCAGCAGCAACACAATCGATATCGCCGCCGCACCGGTCCGGTCATCGTTCTCGATCAGAGTGCGGATCCACTGAGAGGACACTTCGGTCCTGCCCGGCACGGCGCCGCCGATCAGCACCACCGAACCGAATTCGCCGATGGAGCGGGCGAAGGTCAACCCCGCACCGGTCAACAGGACCGGTGTCAACGACGGCAGCACCACAGTAGTGAAAATCGTTGCGTTGTTGGCGCCGAGCGACGCGGCCGCTTCTTCGGCCTCGTGGTCGACCTCGAGCAGCACCGGCTGCACCGCCCGCACCACGAATGGCAGCGTGACGAAGGCCAGCGCCACACCGACACCCCATCCGGTGTGCTGCAGATGCAGCCCCACCGGACTGTGATTTCCGTAGAGCGCCAACAGCACCAGGCTGGCCACGATCGTGGGCAACGCGAACGGCAGATCGATGATCACGTCGACAATCCGCTTTCCGGCGAAGTCGTCGCGCACCAAGATCCAGGCGATCAGCAACCCGAAGGCCATGTTCACCACGGTGACGCCGGCGGAGATGGTCAGCGTCACCCGGAAGGATTCGACGGCAGCGTTCGAGGTGACCGCCGGCCAAAACTCCTCCCAACCACCGCCGACCGATTGCCAGAAGATCGCGGCCAGCGGCAGCAGCACGATGAGCGACAGCCACACCGCCGAAACCCCGACCCGCAATGACGTTCCGTTGTTGACCAACGTGTTGCGCCGCAAGCGCTTACCACCGCCAGGGTTCCCGGTGACGTTGCGCGTGATCGCCGTCGTCATCCGGTGGCCTGGGTGTAGACCTTGGTGATGCTGCCCGACTTCTTGTCGAACAGCTGCTCGTCGACCGTGGGCCAGCCACCGAGATCGGCAATCGTCCAGAGCTTTTCCGGCACCGGGAACTGGTCGCGGACATCGGCGGCCACCGCGGGGTCGACCGGGCGGAATCCGGCTGCCGCCCAGACCTTTTGGGCGTCCACGGTGTATTGAAAATTCTTGAACGCGACAGCGGCATCCAAATGCGGGCTGCTGGTCACCACGGCCACCGGGTTTTCGATCTTGATGGTCTGAGGCGGGTTCACATGGGTGATCGGCTTTCCTTGCCGCTCTGCGGCTACCGCCTCGTTCTCGTAGCTGATCAAGACGTCACCGCTGCCTTGGACGAACACGTCAGTGGCCTCGCGGCCCGAGCCGGGACGCAGTTTGACATGCTGGCTGACCAAGGTGTGGACGAAGTCGAGACCCGCCTGCGGGTCTCGACCGCCGCCGCTGTTGACCACGTAGGGAGCCAGCAGATTCCACTTCGCCGAGCCGGAACTCAACGGGCTGGGCGTGACCACCTCGATGCCGGGCCGCAGCAGGTCGTCCCAATCCTTGATGTTCTTGGGGTTGCCCGGTCGCACCACCAGCGTCACCACCGAGCCGAACGGGGTGCCCTTGGTGGCGTCGTTGTCCCAGTCCTTGGCGACCTTGCCCGCCTTGACCAGTCGGGTGATGTCAGGCTCCGCGGAAAAGTTGACGATGTCGGCCGGTTTGCCGTCGACGACACCGCGTGACTGGTCCCCCGACGCCCCGTACGAGGCGACCACCTGGACGCCTTTGCCTGCCGGCGAGGCGTTGAACGCCGGGATGACCTTGCTCCAGCCGGGTTCGGCCACCGAGTAGGCGACCAGCGTGATAGTGGTGTTGGCGCCGGTCGATCCGCCGCCGACGACATCACTGGCGCCGCCGTGGCACCCCGCGATCATTCCCGCGGCGACGGTCCACGCGACGGCATGCCGCCACCCGACGGAGTTTTTGTCGTCGTCGAACAATGGTCGACCTTTCGGAAGTGAGCTTGGCGTCTGACGGGTCCCATGTCGAAGGATGATGTCCGTCGACGGGCGGATTTCGGCGCGCGGGCAGAAAGTCAGCGACAACAATGCACGTCAGCGACGGCGCAATCGCCCACGGCAATGAGCGCCAAGACATGGCCCTCGGTGCTGCCGGACGCTGCGTGCATGGGCGAATCCTAACAGCCGAAGCCGGTGCAGGTCAGCGCGTCAACAACCAGGCGACGATGACCAATACGACCAGGGCCACCAACACCAGGGTGACCCGCGAACGCGGCATGCCGGTTTTAGGGCTCATCGCGACTCGTCGTCGCTGTGCCGGACCCGATTGATCAGGTGGATACCGCGCCTCAAGGCGCCGTCCAGCGCCGACGCGATCAGGTAGGCCAACGCCAGCACGACCGGCATCACCACGATGGTCTGGAAGACAAACCCCAGGCCAGACAGCCACAGTTCAACGCCGTCCCACCAGCTGAGGATCGCGTTCATCGGGCTCACCCTATTCGGCGCCCCCGGGCCGAGCCAACACGCTCCACTAAGCTGGTCCACGGGCCTCGGTGTCCAGCGAACCCCGAGGAGGAGTCCGGTGAACCATCGCATCGCGTTGCTATCGACGTCCGACACCGACCTGCTGTCGGCACGGTCGTCGCTCGCGGCCTACAACCTGGGCAACCCGGCGCGTCAGGTCATCGGCGACGTGCTCGGCGATGCCGAGGTCGTGGTACTTCGGGTGCTGGGTTCGTCGGCGGAGGTGGCCGAGGAACTCGCTGCCCTGCGGGCCACCGGACTGCCGTTGATCGTGCTCGGTGGCGAACGCACGCCCAGCGCCGAATTGATGGAGTGTTCGACGGTTCCCATCGGGCTTGCCGCGCAAGCACACTCGTACCTCGCCGAAGGCGGCCCGGTGAATCTGGCTCAGCTGCATGCGTTTCTGTGCGACACCGTGTTGCTCACCGGGGAGGGATTTGACGAACCGGTGGTGGTCCCCGACTGGGGCTACGCCGAGCGGCCCACCGTTGCCGGCGGCGCGCGGGTCGGCGTGCTGTACTACCGGGCCCACGAGGTCAGCGGCAACTCCGGCTTTGCGCACGCGCTCGCCGACGCGATCGACGCCACCGGCAACGCGGTCGGTGTGCCGATCTTCGCGTCCTCGTTGCGCAGCGCACCCGACGAATTGTTCGATGCGCTCGGCACGCTGGACGCCGTGGTGGTCAGCATGCTGGCGGCCGGCGGCTCGAAGTCGGCCGCCGCCGGTGCCGGAGAGGACGATTCCTCATGGGACATCGAACGCATCGCCGCGATGAACATCCCGGTGCTGCAAGGTCTTTGTTTGACCTCCTCGCGCGAGGAATGGGCGTCCAACTCCGACGGGGTCACCCCGCTGGACTCCGCGACGCAGATCGCGATACCTGAATTCGACGGGCGCATCATCACCGTGCCGTACTCCTTCAAGGAGATCGACGACGACGGACTCCCCCGTTACGTCGCCGACGCCGAGCGTTGCGCACGGGTCGCGGCGATCGCGGTCAACCACGCGAGACTGCGACAGATCCCCAACCGGGACAAGAAGCTCGCGCTGGTTCTCTCGGCCTATCCGACCAAGCATTCGCGCGTCGGCAACGCCGTCGGCCTCGACACCCCGGCATCGGCGATACGACTACTGCGCCGACTCGCACAGGATGGTTATGACGTCGGCGACGGATTCG
>NZ_JBYCLA010000461.1:0-7380 GCF_057473665.1 Mycobacterium sp. TH-M25 | reverse complement strand
GTCGGACAAGGCCGGTGGGTTCTGACCATGGCCGGCACACTGATCGACGCCGACCGTATCGCTGAAGCGGTCGCCGCCGCACACGCCCAGCACGAGAAGAACAGCGGCGGCGAAAATGCCAGCTATATACCGGCTTTGGCCGAAGTCGACTCGGATCTTTTCGGAATATGCTTGGCGACCGTCGACGGCCAGACGTTCACGGCCGGCGATGCCGACTCTGAGTTCGCCCTGGAGTCGATCTCGAAAGTTTTCACGGCCGCGCTCGCGATGGAGCAAGTGGGCCCGCTGGAATTCCACGACAAGGTCGGGGCCGATGAGACTGGCGCGGCCTACAATTCGGTATTGGCGATGGAATTGCACGAAGACCGGCCGATGTCGCCGATGGTCAACGCGGGGGCGATGACGGCGACCAGCTTGGTGTCGGCCAGCGACGCGGACGACCGCTGGCACCAGATCCTGGCGGTGCAAAGTGATTTCGCCGGTCATCAGATCACCATGAGCGACAAGGTAGCCGAATCCGAGCGTGCCACCAACTTTCACAACCGCGCGATCGCCTGGCTGCTGTTGTGCGGCGGATACATGTACTGCGATCCGATGGAGGCCTGCGACGTCTACACCCTGCAGTGCTCCACGCTGGTCACCACTGTCGACCTGGCGATCATGGGCGCGACCCTGGCCAACGGTGGTGTCAACCCGCTCACCGGCAAGCGGGTCGTCTCGCGGGTCAATGTGCCGCATCTGCTGGCGTTGATGTCGATGGAGGGCTTGTACACCCGCTCCGGCTCCTGGGCCTACACCGTCGGGCTGCCCGCCAAAAGTGGCGTCGGAGGCGGCGTGGTCGCGGTGTCGCCGGGCAAGCTGGCGATCGCCGCGTATTCGCCGCCGCTGGACGAGACCGGCAACAGCGTTCGCGGGTTGGCGGCGATCACCCAGATCACGCACACCCTCGATCTGGGGCTTTTCAACACCTAGCGACTTTTCAACACCTAGCGGTGGGACGCCGGGGTGCGGCGATCCTGGTCGTGCCGGCCCGTGCGGGGGCGCTGCCTGGGGCGGCGTCGCTGCTGGGGCCGCTGGGCCGGTTGCGCGTTCACCGGTCTCGGGGCCGGCGCCTGGTAGGGCGCGATCTCGCCGACCAACGCGGCGACGGGCTCCGAGGCGGCGGTCACCTGCTGCGGCCGCACGGCGATACCGGCCCGGCGCAGCAGCTCGTTGGTGTCGCGGCGTTGCTCGGGCAGCACGACGGTGACGACGTCACCCGAGCTGCCCGCTCGCGCGGTGCGCCCGGAGCGGTGCAGGTACGCCTTGTGCTCGGCGGGTGGGTCGACGTGGACCACCAATTCCACCTCGTCGACGTGCACGCCGCGCGCGGCGATGTCGGTGGCCACCAGCACGCGGGCTGCGCCGGAGGAGAACGCGGCCAGGTTGCGGTCGCGGGCGGGTTGAGACAGGTTGCCGTGCAGATCAACTGAGGGCACGCCCGCCTCGGTCAACTGTCGGGCCAGCTTGCGAGCCTGATGCTTGGTGCGCATGAACAGGATTCGCCGCCCGGTGCCAGACGCCAATTGGTGCACCAATGCCTGCTTGGCGCCGGCACTTTCGACGTGGAAGACGTGGTGGGTCATCTCCGGGACCGGCGAGTTGGCCTCGTCGACGGAGTGCATGACGTGGTTGTGCAGGAATCGCTTGACCAGCTTGTCGACGCCGTTGTCCAAGGTCGCGGAGAACAGCAGTCGCTGACCGGTCGACGGTGTTGCCGCCAGGATGCGGGTGACGCCGGGCAGGAAGCCGAGGTCGGCCATGTGGTCGGCCTCGTCGAGCACGGTGACCTCGACGGAGTCGAGCCTGATCAGCCGTTGGCGCATCAGGTCTTCCAGCCGGCCGGGGCAGGCGACGACGATGTCGACGCCGCCGTTGAGCGCGGATTCCTGACGGCTCTGCGAGACGCCACCGAAGATCGCGGTGACCTTCAGGCCGTAGCTGGCAGCCAGTGGCTCTAGCGCCGCGGTGATCTGGGTGGCCAGTTCGCGGGTGGGGGCGAGCACCAGGCCGGTCGGCTGCTTGGGGCGACGCTTGGCCGTTGCGAGCCGGGCTACCAACGGGATTGAGAAGGCCAGCGTTTTGCCGCTGCCGGTCTTACCGCGGCCGAGCACGTCGCGGCCGGCCAGTGTGTCGGGCAGGGTGTCGACCTGGATCGGGAAGGGCGCGGTGATTCCGCGCGCGGACAGGTTGCTGATCAGTCGCTCGGGCACGCCGAGTGCAGCAAAGGACTCAGAAGTCATGTGGTGTGGTGCCTTTCAGGCATCGGGGTGTGGCGAGATTGCCGGTGGGCAAAATCGATCGCCGCGAGAAAGCTGAGAATGGATTGTCGGAGCAGTCCACGACGTGTTGGCGTGTGAATAACTGCCAACGTTGTGTAACCATAGCTCACGGGCTGCACATTGCGATCATCGTGTGAGCAACGCCACCTGCGCTAGACCATATCGTTGCGGGTCAGCCACTGCATCACCGGCCAGCCGATGCATACTGGTAACCAGCAGGTCAGCACCCGATACAGCAGCACCGACGGCACACTCACGGCCGCCGGAACTCCGAAGGCTGCGAGCCCACCGATCAGCGCGGCCTCCACGGCGCCGACCCCGCCCGGAGTGGGGGCGGCCGAGGCCAGTGTGCCGCCGACCATCGTCACCACGGTGACGGTGACGAACGACACGTTGCCGCCGAACGCCTCCACGCTGGTCCACAGCGCCAGTGCCGCACCGAGAGTCGTTCCGGTGCAACCCAACACGATCAGCGCCATCCGCTTGGGTTCGCGTGCGACCTTGATGATGTCGGTGATGATCTCCTTGAGTTTCGGAGTCACCGCCGTCGAGAGCCAGCGTCGCAGGTTGGGCACCAGCAGGGCGATGCCGATAATGCCCAGTGCCACACCGGCTATCAGGTAGATCATGGTGGACTTCGGTACGAAGTGCGACAAGTTGTTTGCCGATCCCGCGGCGGTGCTGAAGAAGATGAGCAGTATGACGTGCATGATCACCTGCATCGACTGCTGCAGCGCGACGGCGGTGGTGGCGCGCGTCGTGCTGAGCCCGCTCTTCTGCAGAATCCGGGTGCTCAGCGCCAGCCCGCCGACGCCGGCCGGGGTAGTGGTCGCGGCGAAGGTGTTGGCGACCTGTGCAATCGACAGCCGCCAGAAGTTCACCGATTCGTCGGCGCTGGCCCACAGCGCGGCGGCGGCGCCGATATACGTCGACGCCGAGATGGCCAGGCCCAGCAACGCCCACCACCAGTTGGCCTTACCCAGGGCGTTGAAAAATGTCGGCACCGTGCTGATGAACGGATAGGCGACGTACACCAGGACCCCGAGCAGGATCAGCTGGATGAGTTGGCTGCGGCTGAACCGGGTGACCGCTTCCGGTTGGATTTTCTCCGCACCGGTCTGGTGCATGACCGCCGCGCGACTGCGGTTGATCACGGCTTTGGCGTCCTGGACGGAATCCCGGATATGTTTCGGTACAGCAGTTTTGGTGAGCCGCCGCGACGCGGTCAACACGGCTTCGCGGCCGAGCGCTCCGATTGCCGCGGTCACGGCCTCGTCGGCGCCGTAGAGCGCGGAGGTCGTCAGCAACAGCTGGGCGATGTCGGCCTGCAGTTGGTTGTCGGTGGCGCCGTATTCCGCGCTGCCGAACCCGCCGAAGAACACCGCCCCGTTGCTGACGGTGATCTGGTTGTCGCGCAGGTCACCGTGGGCGATCTGGTGGTCCTGCAGCTTGCGCAGCGACTCCCACACCTCGGCCACCGGGGTCGAGGTATGGCACTTCTTCAGCGGCTCGCCCCGAATCCGCTTGTGGGCATACAACGTCCAGCCGCGGTCCAGGGTGCCGACGGCGATCGTCGAGGTATTGGCGATGCCCAGTTCGCCGATCGCGATGGCCATCAGCGCCCGATGCTCGACCGTGCGGCGCATCGACGGCTGCAGGGGGGCGGTCTCGCTGTCGCGCAGCCGCAGAATCCGCCACGCCTGCCGCAGCGCGCCACCGCTGCGTTGATGGGGGCCATACATCTCGACCACGGCGTTCTCGTCGGGGTCGTCGGTGACGGCCGACAGCACCAGCGGTCCGGGCCCGGCGGGCCGGACGACGCGAAGCTCCTCGACCGCGAACCCGCGCTTGGCCATCGCGCGCACCGCTCCGTCCAGCGGGACTTCCAAGGCGGGGGTGCCGCTGACCAGGATCACCAGGGCACCGACGAACCAGCCCACCGCGATACCCAGCAGCGAGCGGGCCGGCACCACGGCGCTGACGACCAGGTGTATCGGGATGAACGCCAGCAGCAGCGTCCACCACCAGTGCCGCCAGCGCGCCGGCAACCACGGGCCCGACACGGTGAGCACCGCGGCGAGCATGGCGATCCAGCGCGGGTCGTCCAGGAATTGCGACAGCACGGTGCGCAGGCGGTCGTTGAGGTCGAAGTGCCACCGCGGCGCCGCGATGCCCGTTCCGCTGATCGACAGCGCGAGGATGGAGAGCAGCGCTGCGGCGGCGTAGGGAATCAGCAGCCGCCATTGCCGGGCGATGATCAGGCCGAACAGGATCATGAAGGGCAGCGCCAGCACCGCGAGCCCGTACACCAGGTAGACCACGTCGGACTGGGTCGGCGTGAGCACCCCGACGAAGCGCGAGATCGACATCTCCAGCCCGTCCCAGCGGGTGCGGGTGATCACCGAACTGGTGATCACGATCGCCAGCAACGCCCCCGACAGCGCGACCCGCAGCATGTCATTGGTACGACGAGTCAGGGGCTGCAGCAAGCTGCCGTAGACGCTGACTTCGCGACCATCAACGAGCATGCTCCGAGCAACCTCCGGCCGGCGGGTGTCAGCGTTCCGCCGACAACATAACCGGTGACCTCGCCAGATGGCCGGATTGCCGGGCCGCCGTGCTTGCTTCGACGCCGTCATGAGTCACAGCTGTCACCCGCGCCCCAGATTCTGGGCACTGAATGCTTTTCGAAAACGTGACCATATGCGCTATCACCCGCAGGCTGCCGGGATTCACAGCGGTCATCAAGCCGGCTCACGTACGTTCGGATTATGACAAGAACTGACAACGACTCCTGGGAAATCACCGAAAGTGTGGGGGCGACCGCGCTGGGCGTGGCGTCGGCCCGGGCAGCGGAAACCGAGAGCGCAGACCCCCTGATCCACGACCCCTACGCGCGGATGTTCCTCGACGCCGCCGGCGAAGGTGTGTGGAACTGGCACTCCGCTCCGGAATTGCCACGCGAGGTGGTCGAGGCCGAGCCCGAGTTGCCGCTGCAGATGGAAGCGATGGTCGGCTACATGGCCTCCCGGACCAAGTTCTTCGACTCATTTTTTCTCACCGCGGCCAACCACGGCATCAAGCAGGCGGTGATCCTTGCGGCGGGCCTCGACGCGCGGTCGTGGCGGCTGCCGTGGCCGGACGGCGTGACGGTCTACGAGCTCGACCAGGACCGGGTGCTGGACTTCAAGCTCGCGACGCTCACCGAGCACGGCGCGCAGGCCGCGTGCAACCGCAAGGCCGTCGCGGTCGACCTGCGCCACGACTGGCCGAAAGCGTTGCTGGAAGCTGGTTTCGACCCGTCGCAGCCCAGCGTGTGGTCGGCCGAGGGGCTGATGCCGTACCTGCCGAACGCCGCTCAGGAATTGCTGTTCGAGCGCATCGACGAACTCGCCGCTGCCGGTAGCCGCGTCGCGGTCGAGGCGCTCGGGCCGAGCTTCCTCGACGAGGAGCTGCGGGCCAAGCGCCGCGAAAGGATGGATCGGGTTCGCGACGCGCTGGCCAAAGTGCAGCCGGATCGTGAGGTTCCGCGCACCGACGAGCTGTGGTACTTCGAAGAGCGCGAACCGGTCGGCGAGTGGTTTGCCCGCCACGGCTTCGACGTGACGGTCACCCCGGCCGCCGAGCTGATGGAAGGCTTTGGTCGCGCCGCCGACACGAAAGTCAAAGACCTGGTGCCCGGCAACGAATTCGTCTTCGCCAGAAGGTCTTAGCCGACCGGCTTGACCGGCGGGATGTGCCACGTCCCGTCCAGGATCGACGGCTTCTTTCCGGTGGGCCAGTACAGCCGCAGCATCAGCGAGAACCGGTCCCTGGGCGCGGGCAGCCAGTTGGCTTCCTTGTCCGGGCCGGGGGAGTCGGCCTGCAGGTAGAAGTCGGTGGAGCCGTCCGGGTTTTCGACGAACGTGTCGCGTGCGCTGAGCGTGTAGCGGTTAAGCGGGTTGTCGACGAAGTAGTAGTCACTGCCGTACATGGTCAACGACCAGAATCCGCGCGCCGGCGGCAGCTGGCCCTTGTCGAAATGCATGGTGTATTTCGTTGTGCCGCTGTATTTTTGCTTGCGATCAGTGCTGTCCGAAGTCAGGTAGACGGCGTCTTCGGGCAGGTTGGCGCCGACGCCGACCTCGGTGACGAACGCTCGCTGCCGGTAATTGGTCCCGTAGCTGCCGGCCTTGGTGGTGTAGGCCCAGCCGTTCTTGGAGACGAAGTCACCGGCCGTGACACCGTCTTCACGCCATCCAGAGATGGTGTCCTGACCGAGTTTTGGCGCCATCGTGATCCCGGTGCTGATGGCGGTCGGCAATTTCGACGGGTCGAAATCCTGCCCGGGGACGACGCCGATGCGGGCCAGCTTGGCGACCATCGGCGCGTCGGCCTCGGCTGGCGGGTTGGTCTTGAGCAGTCGGGCGAACAGTGTGAAATACTCTGGTCCGCCAAGGGCATTGACCTGTTTGCGGGCCGGCGTCACCATGTCGACCGAAGCGGTGAGTGGAGCCAGCGGCGGCAGGTAGGGCGTGCCGAAGGACGACAGCGGCGTCGCGGTGATGCCGTCCTGCAGCCGGTGCACCGCGTCGTAATCCTCCGGGGTGCCCGAGCAGTAGATGCGACCCAGCAGCCACACCAACGCCGTCGGCGACTGGTACTCCAGCACACCGGGCGGAAGGGTGCCGTGCCAGTTCGGTCCGGTGATCGCCAACGTCCGCGGTTTGCCGCCGCCGTTGCGGGTGCCCGGCGAGGCGAAGACGTTGGTCCAGGCGTCCAGCATCGGCAGCAGGAAGTAACGGTCGCCCATGTCCGGAACCGTGACGATCCACGGCTCCTTCGACACGTCGAACCAGGCCTGGGTGTAGAGCGTGTCGGCGTTCGGCGCGGGCGTGCTGCGGTTTGCGGCGTTGGGGAACGTGCGCAGTCGGGCGAACTGGCCCATCGGAGCCTTGGTGCCTTCGGGAGCGGGGACGTTGGTGAAGCTGCGTCGGGTGTATTCCATCGTGACGAGTGGATAGGCGTAGGCGTACGCCTCGGTCGCGATGTCGGTGGCCTCGGACTGCGACAAGCCGGG
>NZ_JBYCLA010000460.1:0-2727 GCF_057473665.1 Mycobacterium sp. TH-M25 | reverse complement strand
GGGTCGATGTAGACGGTGTGGACATTTTCCACGAGCGACGGCGGGAGTATCGGCAATCCGCTGCCGCTCAACTCGAGCGTCACGGTCTCGCCGGAGCTCAGCTGCACTTCGCGAACCTGAACGCGGGGTGGCGGTGGTGCCGTCGGGGCGGCGATGATGACGCCGACGCCGATCAGCACGACGCCGGCGATTGCAGAGCTACGAGCAGCAGATTTCATGAGAGTCCCTGGGGTCACGATGAAGTGAAAATATGAGGTTATCAAACGGGTAGCCTGGGTTACGCAAACGGCACTTTATGGTCCACGCTGGGAATCATCTCGCTTGCCCACGTTGGCTGCTGTGCGGATCTCGTGCGCCCCGCAGGACCACCAGTGAGGATGTCGTGGGCGGGCGATACCGTGACGCGAGAGGACGGTGGAGTGTGATGTGATGACTACGGTGGGCCACCAGGACCGCCTCCGCTGGAATGAACGATATGCGCGCCGGGGAGCGCCGCCGGCCGACGCCGCCGGCCTGGCTGCGGCGTTCCTGCCCTACCACGACGTGTTCCCGACCGCGGGGCACGCGCTGGACGTCGCGTGCGGCCAGGGACTCGCCGCGGTTTGGCTCGCTTGCCGAGGTCTGGACGTGTGGGGGCTGGACGTGTCCGAGGTGGCCGTTGAGCAGGCACGAGACCTGGCACAGCGCAACGGTGTCGAGAAACGTTGCCAGTTCGACGCCGTCGATCTCGACGATGGCCTGCCGGCGGGACCACTGGTCGACGTGATCTACTGCCAGAGGTTTCGCGACCGTCGACTGGACCAGGCGATGGTCGAACGCCTAGCACCGGACGGGCTTTTGGCGATCACCGCGCTCAGCGAGGTCGGTGGAACCCCGGGGCAGTTCCGCGCTGCCGCTGGCGAATTGCGGATTGCGTTCGGCGACCTCGACGTGATAGCCGCGGGTGAGGGCCAGGGCCAGGCGTGGTTGTTGGCGCGCAAGCCCTAAACCTGCGGCGGGGCCGGCTGGGCCTCAGCAACGGCTTCGTCAACAGGCGGCGTGTCGACACGTGCCCGGGCCAATTCGGCGGGAGCCGGATCAGGCTCTGGGGCGGCTTCTTCCGGATCGACGTCGCCGAACGCGGCGGGGGTGCCCGTCGGAACTTCCCGATCGCTAACGTCGTCCGGCGCCATCGGTAAGAACATGTGATGAGTGAACTGGGGCTGGTAGGCGCCTCCGCCGCCGATCTTTACCCCGCCGGGCTCACCGCTGGAAACCGGCGTGCCGTCGGGCAGCGTCACCGCCGTGTGGTGACTGTTCCACCCCACTACCAACGCATCAGGGGCGGTCCCGTACCGGAAGCCGCGTGCCAGCAGGGCAGACTCCTCATTGGAGGTGTGGAACCTATTGCCGAAAGCCGGCCTGCCGCTTGCCACATTCGAGACCCAAGAGGCAAGACCAGAACAATCAGTCCCGGCCGGCGAGTCACCACCAACGATGTAGGGCGTGCCGGAAACCTGCTGAACCAATGCCATTACCGCTTCAAGAGCAAACACGAACTGGCACACTAACAACCAGGCCGCCAATAGCCAAAACATGTTGTATGGCTCACATTTAGCGATCGTAATGGTCTATAGCACACCGCCGTCTATCAGGTCTCGGCGATTGATTTCCTCCGGATACCGTTGTCAGCCAAGGCCAGGAGCATCCCGGTCAGGATCGCCCCGAGGCTGGCTCCCCAGGAGAGCACCAATACTGCCGGAACCGTCTCTGCTGCTATCTGGCACAACCTGTTTGCGCCGCTCTCACCAGGTTAGACCCGACGATCAACCGCTGAATCTCACTGGTGCCCTCGTAGAGTCGCAACAGTCGAACGTCACGGTAGATCCGTTCCACCGGCACATCGCGCATGTATCCGCTGCCACCGTGAATCTGTACCGCGAGATCGGCGACTTTGCCCGCCATTTCGGTGCAGAACAATTTGGCCGCCGACGGTGCGATTCTGCGGTCCTCGCCGGTGATCCATTTCCGCGCTGTGTCACGGACCAGGGCTCGCCCGGCCAATACCCCGGTCTGCTGGTCAGCGATCATCGCCTGCACCAATTGAAAGCTTCCAATTGCGGTGCCGCCCTGCGTCGCGGCGGCGGCGTATGTCACGGATTCGTCCAGTGCGCGCTGAGCCGTTCCGACCGCCACCGCCGCGATGTGAATCCGCCCGCGCGCCAGCGACACCATTGCAGCCCGGTAGCCGACGTCCTCGTCGCCGCCGATCAGGGCGTCGGCGGGTAGCCGGGCGCCAGAGAAGCTGACATCCGCCGTCCAGGCGCCCTGCTGACCCATCTTGGCGTCTTTGACTCCGACTTCCACGCCCGCTGTATCCGCGGGTATCAAAAAAACGGCGATGCCGCTGCCGTGCTCGTCGGCCGGTCGGGTGCGTGCGAAGACGACGAACAGGCCGGCGACGGGGGCGTTGGTGATGAATCGCTTCGTCCCCGAGATCAGCCAACCGCCGCCGTCGCGAATGGCCTTGGTGCGCAGCCCGGCCGGGTTGGAGCCGGCACCTGGTTCGGTCAGCGCGAAGGCCGAGACGACCTCGCCAGATGCCAGCGCCGGAAGCCAGCGGGACTTTTGCTCGTCGGTACCGAATCCGGTCAGAACCTGTCCGGCGATGCCGTTGTTGGTGCCGAACATCGACCGCACCGCCAGCGAGGTGTAGCCCAGTTCCATGGCCAACTCGACATCCTGGAC
>NZ_JBYCLA010000459.1:0-3797 GCF_057473665.1 Mycobacterium sp. TH-M25 | reverse complement strand
CGAAACCCCATCACCGACATCAACAGCCTCACCCTCACCTGCCACCCCAACCACGACCAAACCGAACAAGGCTGGACCACCCGCAAAAACCACCACGTCCACACCGAATGGATCCCACCCCCACACCTCGACCACGGCCAACCCCGCACCAACACCTACTGGCACCCCGAAAAACTCCTGCGCGCAGAAGAAGACGACGAGGCGCCCTAACTGTGTGCGCCGGGACAGTAGACGCTGATGGCGTCGAGCAAGAACGGCCGCACCTGCGGGCCCGTCAGGCCCTGACCTTCCAGTTTGGCGGCAAGCTGCAACTGGGAGGTGCTGAACGGGCTCGGCATCGCGCCGAAGTGAAAGGTAAAAGCTCCCGAGCGAGGAAGGCTGTCGTTATCACAACGTTCGTGCGCAAGAGCGATCAACTGATCTGGTGGCCCGGCGGTAATGCCGTCCCGCGACAGCAGGCTCAAAAACTGGTCATCCTGCGGGTCAGCGTGGGCGACCGCTGCCGTCATGAGTACAGCTGCAATAACGGCGGCAAGCCGAGCGATCGAGGTGACGGCCACGACTAAGGGTGACACCGATGACGGCGGAACGCGAGTCCTACCGGCTCAGCGCAGGGATTAGCGGACCGGCAAATGCTTGAGCCCGCCGACGAACGTCGTCGCAACATGCTCGGATCGCCAGTCAGCTCAATCGATTCCACCCGCGCCACCATCTCGGAGAAGAAACTGCTGACTTCCATGCGCGCCAGCGCCGCCCCCAGGCAGAAGTGCACGCCGTAGCCGAACGCCAGGTGCTTGTTGGGATCGCGGCCGATATCGAAGCGGAACGGGTCGGTGAAAACCCTCCTCGTCCCGAGTACCCGACACATACGACAGCAGCAGCGACTCCCCCGCCGCGATCGGGACGCCACGCACCTCGGTGTCCTCGGCAGCAGTCCGCATGAATTCCTTGACCGGAGTGGTCCACCGGATCATCTCCTCGGTCGCCAGCGGCATGAGGTCCGGCACGGCGGCATCATTCCGCTGCTGTACGACTGGCTGTTCGGGATGACGGTGACCGCGGCGGGCATCCGGCCGACGCGGACCGCGTTTCTGCACGTCGACTACCGCAAGATCACTCCGATCGACGAGCCGCTGCAGGCCCGCGGCTCGATCACCGAGATCGACGGTCGGAAAGTTTTCATAGAGGCTACTATGACATCGGCCGATGGCGCAGTGCTCAGCGAAGCCAACGGCTTAATGGTTCGCTTGTTTCCGCACCAGCCGTGAGGGTCCAGATGTCTGACATCGCAGTCGAATTCACCGTTCCCGCCGTCACTGCCGCGGTGGCCGCAGCGATTCCGGACCGCGAGCTGATCATCCAGGGCGATCGCCGCTTCACCTACGCCGAAATCATGGAGCGGGCGCAGCGGCTGGCCGCCTACCTGCACTCGCGCGGGCTGGGCTGCCACACCGACCGATCGGGCCTCCAGGGCCACGAAGTAGGGCAGGATCTCGTCGGGCTGTATGCCTACAACGGCAACGAATTCGTCGAGTCGCTGATCGGCGCCTTTGGCGCACGGGTCGCGCCATTCAACGTCAACTTCCGGTACGTCAAGAGCGAGCTGCACTATCTGCTCGCCGACTCGGGTGCGACGGCATTGATCTACCACGCCGCCTTCGCGCCGCGGATCGCCGAAGTGTTGCCGGATCTTCCGCAGCTGCGAGTCCTGATTCAAATTGCCGACGATTCGGGCAACGCATTGCTCGACGGCGCCGTGGATTACGAGACTGCTATCAATTCCGAATCCCCGACACCGGTTGTCCGGCACTCTCCCGACGACTTGTATGTGCTCTACACCGGCGGAACGACCGGGATGCCCAAGGGCGTACTGTGGCGTCAACACGACATCTTCATGACGTCGTTCGGCGGCCGGAACCTGATGACCGGCGAGCCCACCCGCTCCCTCGACGAGCTCGTCGGGAGATTAGCCGGAGGCACCGGCACCAAGCTGATGATTCTGCCGCCACTGATTCACGGCGCGGCGCAATGGAGCGTCATGACCGCGATCTCGATGGGACAAACCGTCGTATTCCCCGCTGTCGTCGATCATGTGGACGCCGACGACGTCGTCCGCACGATCGAGCGGGAGAAGGTCATGACGGTGACGGTGGTCGGCGATGCCATCGCCCGGCCACTGGTCGCCGCCATCGAAAAGGGCATCGCGGATGTGTCGTCGTTGGCCGTGGTGGCCAACGGTGGCGCGCTGCTGACGCCGTACGTCAAGCAACGTCTGATCGACGTTCTGCCGAACGCGATCATCATCGACGGCGTCGGGTCATCGGAGACCGGTGGCCAGATGCACCACATATCTACGGCGGCAACGGTATCGACGGGCACCTTCAATGCCGGATCCGATACCTGCGTCGCCGCTGAAGATCTCGGGACGATCTTGGAGTCGGGCCACGAGGGAATGGGGTGGCTGGCTCAACGCGGCTACATTCCGCTCGGCTACAAAGGCGATGCCGCGAAGACTGCGGCCACCTTCCCGGTGATCAACGGTGTGCGATACGCGGTTCCGGGCGACCGCGCTCGACATTTGGCAAACGGGAACATCGAACTGCTGGGCCGCGACTCGGTGACGATCAACTCCGGCGGCGAGAAGATCTTCGTCGAGGAGGTCGAAACCGCGATCGCATCGCATCCCGCCGTGGTCGACGTCGTCGTCAGCGGCAGGCCCAGTGAACGGTGGGGCCAGGAGGTCGTGGCCGTGGTGGCGCTCGCCGACGGCGCGAAGGCCGATGCCGGTCAGCTAATCGACCACGCCGCAGAGACATTGGCCCGGTACAAGCTGCCCAAGGCAATCGTGTTCCGAGCCGCGATCCAGCGCAGCCCGGCCGGCAAAGCCGACTACCGGTGGGCCCGCGACCAAGCGGTCGGCGAGGCTTAGCCTAGCGACACCGGTAGGTGCTTGAGCCCGTGCAAGCCGATGGTGCCGTTGAATACGGGATCGCCGGCCAGAGCGAGTAGCGGATAGCGCTCGAACAGCGACTGCAGGCCGATGTGCAATTCCATCCGCGCCAACGCCGCTCCCAGGCAGACGTGAACGCCCGTGCTGAAACTGAGGTGCTCGCGGGCGTTGGGCCGGGTGACATCGAAGGCGTCCGGAAGTTCGAACACCGCCGGATCCCGATTTGCACCGCCCGCCAGCAGAAACAGTGGCTCGTTCGCGCGGAGCGAAAAGCCATGAATTTCAACGTCTTCGGCCGCAACACGCGCCACGATCTGCCCTGCGGTGTCATAGCGCAGGATCTCCTCGACCGCGCTTGGCCACAGCTCGGGATTCGCGCGCAACGTGGCCAGCTGATCGGCATGACGGACCAGCGCCACGACGCCCTTGCTCATGACGTGGTTCGTGGTGACGAAACCCGCGCCGAGGAGAAAGCCGGCAAGCATCCTGATCTCGGCTTCGGACAGATCCCCGCTGTGCACGACATCGGACAAAACGCTGTCGCCCGCGTTACCTTTCCTCAGCCGATCGACATGGGCGGCCAGGTACCGGTCAAATTCACCCAGAATGCTTGTGGCCGTGCGGAAGTCGCGCCAAGATGGAGCGACCGAGCCGATCAGCCGGGAGGTGGCGTCGGCAACGTGCTCCAGGTAGCCCATCTCGTCGGCCGGCATGCCGAGCATTTCGGTGATGACCGCGAGCGGAATCCTCGAACAGTACTCCTCGACCAGGTCGCATGATGGCCGACCCGCCAGGCCGCGGAGTAGACCGTTGACCACGTCGTGCACCCGGGCACGAAGGCCGTCAA
>NZ_JBYCLA010000458.1:0-4178 GCF_057473665.1 Mycobacterium sp. TH-M25 | reverse complement strand
CGGTCACGCAATTGCATCAGGTTGGTGTTCGAGGTGGGCATGCGTCGGCGCAACAGTTCCACCAGATGCGACATTGCCTCGGCTACCGCGTCAGCGGAAGTGAGGTGACTACCCCGGGTCCCGTTCTGGTGTCCGGCCAGACCGAGCAGTGAGCGCCTCGGGTCGACGATGACCAGTTGGCACTCCGCGGGAGTCTTGGTTCTCAGCAATTCCCAGCACAGCGTGCGCAACGTCGCCGTCTTACCGCATTCGTTGTCGCCCAGCACCAACAGATGTGGCTGCTGCGCGAAATCGATTGTCAGTGGGGCAAGCTCGGTCTCTTCGATACCCAATATGACGCCAGCACGCAGCGGACCAGCGCCGTCGAGCACAGCGGTGTGGTCGATCCGCCTGGGAAGCACCGGCACCGTCGGCGCCCGCCATCCGTGATTGTGGTCCCGCAGCATGTCCCCAACGCTCGACGCGGCGCCGATGCCCAAACACGGCTGTGCGACCACCATGTGCAATCCTTCGTGGGAGAGCCCTCGCCCCGGTCGTGCCTCTGGAACCTGGTGGGCCCGGCGCCGATCGAATTCGGAATCCCCGGGATCCCCCAGGCGCAGCTCGATCCGGGTTCCAACCTGATCGCGCAACGCGGCTCGAATCTCTGGCCATCGCGTGGCGGACAACATGACGTGGATACCGTAGGAGAGGCCCTCTGCGGCAAGCGATGTCACCCAGGGCTCGGCCATCTCGCATTCGCGCTGCAGACCGAGCCAGCCGTCAACGACCAGAAAGACATCGCCGAACCGATCACATCGTGGATCCCGCTCCGCCAGCAGCTGCCGATAGTCGGTCATCGAGTCGATGTTGCGCTCACGAAAAAGCGTTTCCCGGGCTCGCAGGAGAGCGCAGAGTCGCCCGATGGTGCGTCGGACACGTTCCGGGTCACCGCGGCCGGCCACGGAGCCGACGTGTGGCCAGTCACGCAACGACGCCAAGGATCCGCCGCCGAAATCGAGGCAGTAGAACTGCACCGTACGCGGATCGTGGGTGACCGCCAGCGCGGTGATCAGCGTACGCAGTGCCGTGGACTTGCCGGATCGAGGTGCACCGACTACCGCGACATTGCCTGCGCCCCCGGCCAAGTCAACGACCAACGGCGTGCGCTGCTGCTCGAAAGGGCGGTCAACGACGCCGACCGGAACCGTCAATGGCCGACCTGGTTCGCCGGGCCGCAAGATGGCGTCCAGGGTGGGGGACGCTCCGAGTGGTGGTAGCCATATCTCATGCGCTCGTGGGCCGCTTCCCGACAACCGTTCGACGATCGCCTGTAACACCGTCTTGCGCTCGCCGAGTGCGATCTCGCCGGGGCCGGACATAGTGGATCCGATGGGTTCGGTGGTGAACAATCGGACCGCAGGTGGGCGTTCAGGATGGCTCGACGTCCCGCACTCGCGGATCTCCAATGGCGGCGCGACGAGACCCGAGACAAACGCCGTCTGGAACCGCACGGGCGCATCGGTACCGACCCGTAAGTACGCTGCACCCGGTATCGCGGGAAGTTCGTAGGCTTCGCAGGTACCAAGCACCGTGCGGGATTCGTTGCTCGACAGCGTTTTCAGACACACTCGATACGACAGATGTGATTCCAATCCCCGCAATCTGCCCTCATCCAGACGCTGGCTCGCCAGCAACAGATGGACGCCAAGCGATCGACCCAATCGGCCGATCGCAACAAAGACGTCGGCGAAATCTGGATGCTGGCTGAGCAATTCGGAGAACTCGTCCACGATGACGAACAACGCCGGCAGCGCGCGCAGCTGGTCATCAGCCTGGCGTCTGCGTTGATAGACCGAGATGTCTTCGAGGTTGCCCGCCGCGCGGAGCACCTCTTGACGCCGGTTCAGCTCGCCCATCAAGGCATCGCGCATCCGCGTCACCAGCGCCGCTTTGTCGGACAGGTTGGTGATCACCGCGGCCACATGCCGCGCGGGTTCGAGTCCAGAGAATGTCGCGCCGCCTTTGAAGTCGACCAGCACCAGGTTCAGCTCTTCCGACGAGTGCCGGACGATCATGCCCAGAGCCACCGTCCGCAGAAACTCCGATTTTCCTGAACCCGTTGCGCCGATACAGAGCCCGTGTGGGCCCATCCCGTGGGCGGCCGCCTCCTTGATATCCAGTTCGACCGGCGCACCGCTGCTGTCGGTGCCGACCGGCACACGCAGAAAGCCCCGGGAGCCGAGAATGCTCCGGTCCGCATCCGGCGGACTCGAGCCGATGTCGGTGATGCCGATCAGGTCCTGCCACCTGGTCCCGTTCGACGCCGCGCTCGGGCGGGCGGGCCGATAGCCGGCGAGTCGTTGGGCGCACACCAATGCCGCGGCGCGGCTCAGCTGATCGGCCTGCGCGAGGGTCTCTTCGCCGCACGCCGAGACCACCACCGGGTGACCGTCGCCGCAGTCCACCTTGAGCACCGTAACGCCCTCGGCGGCAACGCCGTTGAATTCACCGTCGCCGTCGGCGACGAAGACGATGTGCGCTGCGGCCGGATCGCCGGACCGGCCGTCGCTCATCAAAGCGTCCAGCGTTTCACGTGCGGCGCGTAGCGACGCATACACCATCCGCGCGGGGCCAATGTCATCGCAGGCATAGGGATGTCGATTGTGTGGCAACCATTTGAGCCATTCCCACTCCGCCCGGTTGGCAGCGCCGACGGCAGCGACGATCAGCACCGCGGCCGGGCTGTGCAAGACGGCCAGCTGGCACAGTACGGCTCGCAGCAGCGCGCGGGCCTGCAAGCCGTCGCCGCGGATGCGCACGACCGACTGCCCGCGCAGCGCGACCGCGATCGGTGCCCTTACCACCCTCGAGTGTGTGCCGAGAAAGCGCTGCAGCGCAGCCACACTCACCGGGTCCAATCGGTTCACCGATTCCAGGGTCGGCGCCACCAACCGCGCAGCAAGAGGTAAGGGCCCGACGCCGACCCGGACGTGGCAGAAATCTGAGGCCGCCACTTCCCGCTCCCACATCCGGCATCCGCCCACCAGAGTCCACAGCGTGTCAGGATCGGGATGGCGCCACGTCAACGACAAACACTGCGCTGCAGCGTTCTTCAGAGCGGTTTGGCGAATCGTCGACAAATAGTCCAGGTAATCCCCACGTTGGACATTGAGTTCCCCGCGACGACGATCCGAGCCCGAAAGCACCGCCGCGACCGCGGACACCAGCATCACGAGCGGGAACATCATGAACGCCGGATTGTGCGCCACGGGCGAGCGGGCAGCGTACGTCGCAGCCATCGCCCCTACCGCGGCGACGGCCGTGACAATCGGTACGAACCTGATCAACCGGCCGGACTGCGCCCGTTCCGCTATTTCCGGCGGCGCCGCGACCGCGATGTCCGTGGTCTCGTAGTCCGGTGCTGCCATCCGCACGATCGGCACGCACTGCGCGGTTGCACCGTCGAACGCGTTCCCGAGATCCATGACTCGGGCACGGTAGGCAAGGCAGCGATCGGCGGCAAGTCGCCTGTGGAACAACGCATACGACGTTGCCGCGGCATGGCTAGGGTCCAACGTGGCGAATGGAGTCAGGTATGCATCAGGTGTCGGTGGCGTCTGTTCGGCGGCGGCTGGTTGTTCATGCCGGTACCGGCAGCGCCGACCTCGTGGTCTCGGCTGCGGTGCCGCTCAATTCACTGATCGCATCGATCATCGACGTCCTCGGCGACACAGGCAACCTCGACTCCGCCGTCCGCTACGAGCTGTCCCGACCCGGCGGGGACGTGTTGGACGCGTCGAAGACGTTGGATGAACTCGGGATTGGAGACGGGTACACGTTGTTTCTGGTCCGCGCACCGGCGGCATTCGCCGCTCCGCCGGGTGACGACGCGGCCGAGGCGGTAGCGGCAGTGATCGCCGAGGTAGAACGGCCCTGGACCCGACGTGCGACTCGTCGTGTCGGCGGCGTGATTTCGTTGTGCCTGGCAACCCTTGCCGCGGCGGTACTGCTGGGATCCGCCTTCGACGTCGACGCGCACCGCACCGGCTGCGCCGGCATTGCGCTGGCAACCGGACTGCTGGGATTACTGGGGGCGGCAGTCGCATATCGCGTGTTCGACGAACCGGGCGCCGGCCTGAGCTTGGGTCTGATCGGCACCGGATTCACCGCGCTAGCCGGACTCTTTGCCGTTCCCG
>NZ_JBYCLA010000457.1:0-5478 GCF_057473665.1 Mycobacterium sp. TH-M25 | reverse complement strand
GGTTTGATAACCGGAGCCTTTTCCGGCGTCGGTCGCGCAAAGCCACGTTTCACTTCGGTACCACCAACTCTGCAGGGGTCATGTCCATCGGTAGCGTGTCGTGCTCCACCAATGCATCCGCTCGGGACAGCGTCGGGCCTTGCGGCAGTAGCCGCAACGCCACCCAGGGCGCCAGGCTGGGCGTCCCTTTCAAACCCAATGCCTCGCGCGCGTCCTTGGTGTCGTCTACCCCAAACCGAGCTCCCGCCCGGGTGACCCACCACAGCGATTCCGTTGTTTGAGCCGCCGGATTGTTGCCGGTGACCGCAACGAAGTTCGCATAGTT
Source organism: Mycobacterium sp. TH-M25 (assembly GCF_057473665.1). NCBI lineage: Bacteria > Bacillati > Actinomycetota > Actinomycetes > Mycobacteriales > Mycobacteriaceae > Mycobacterium > Mycobacterium sp. TH-M25. The sequence continues at coordinate 5,153 of NZ_JBYCLA010000457.1, read as the reverse complement.
AGGACCGAAGTAGACTTGGTCGGCTTCGCGTCCGGTCGTGTCCGCCTTCACCAACGACACCACTTTATTCACGTCGGCTGAGCTGATCGGAATGGTCGGTCCGGTTATCACCTGGACACGTGACCGGCTCTCACCGGCGGTCCGTTCCCACCACCAGCAGGTCGACGGATTCTCTCGGAGGTCGACCACCTGCAGCGGGGTGTCTGGGTAGGCAGACAGATCTAGCTTGTTGACCACTGGCATCTTTGCCAACGCATAGGGCTCGACGGTGATCGGTTTGGCGTTTCCCGGGTTACCGGCGTTCTGCATGATCTGGGCCACCAGCGGGGGGAGCGTCTCCACGCCGTCAGCCAACACCAGCGAATACTGTTGCGGACCACTGATCTGTGGCGTGACGATCACCGTGCCCACCGGGCCCGGGGCGCCCGGAAATGAGGCCGGATTGCCCTGGTTTGGCACGTCCGGCACTACCAACTCGGGCCCCACCGGCAAAGCGTCGAACAACGCCCGGCTCATCGGACGCGCTTGACTGACTTGCTCTGGCGTCAAGCCCAGTGGCAACAGCACCGACCGGTTCATGGCGTCGATGCGGGACCGGCGTCCCTGCCGGATGACCCATGCATCCCCGCCGTAGTTCAGCACGACCGCGTCCGAGCCGTTCAACACCCGCCGGTGGCCGGACAGGTCTGGGGATCCGTCGATCACTGTGACCGTCACCCCTGACGGCGACCCAACCCCGGTCGAGGTGGCCACGGTGTCGCACACCAGCCATGACGATGTCTGCGGAGTTTGGGGCGAGAACTCCGACGGTGCGCCGGGGATGCCCACCAGCGGTCCGTGTGGCAGCGTGGCGATCTGGCTGGACCGAACCAGGTGCGGGTTGTCCGGTCGCCCGGTGATCAGCCGCGCGGACGCCAGATTCAAGGCGGGGTACAACCTGTCCCCCACCCGGACGTACAGGGCGCCGGAGTCACGGTCCGCGATGATCGGCGACTCATTCAGCTGGCCGGATGGGCTGATACATGACCACAGCAGCGCTCCCAGGCAGCCCACCAATGCCGCGGAAACCGATGCCACCACCGCCAGCGTCTGGCGGCGACCTGGTTCGACCTCCATGCGGACGCGCCAGCGCGTCAACGCCATTGCGGTTCGTCGGGCCAGGAACTGATAACCCGTCACCTGGGTCCGTGTCGACAGGCCGAGGCCGTACCCCGACCCCCGCTGCCCGCGGCTCTCTTCGGCCACGTTAGATCACCTTCCGGTCTAAGAAAACGCCTGCATATTGACCTGGATTTAGGGCAATGCGCTGCTCATATCGATAACCGTAAATCACCCGCATTTACTTGGCCATGGTGCGGTATACCCGCCCATCTCGGCGTCGGACTACATCCTTGAATCCAGCGTTCTTGAGTCCGATCAGCCGGTCGGTCGACGGGATCGCGCCATCAGTCGCGTGGACGGTTGCCACCGCGACCACTGAACTGCCACGTTTCATGTCCCCCATTGGAGATTTTCGCGCCTGCACAGCATGGTAGTCGTGGATGGCTAGCTCGTCCTGCTAAGCGTCCACTCCGGCCTGCGCCTCGCTGACCTGCGCAATAGTCACTCGACAAACCTTCCCAGGGGGACCATTGAGCGGGCCGCGTCGTCACGGGGCGCGTCCGGGACGCAAGATTGGCGGCATGGCTGAGCTCGCGCCCTCGCTCGTCGAACTTGCCAGGCGGTTTGGCATCGCGACCGGGTATGCGGACTGGACCGGCGGTCAGGTGCACGTCGCTGAGACGACGCTGGTCGCTGCGCTTGCCGCCCTCGGTGTGGCAGCCGGTACCGAGCAAGACCGCAACACCGCCCTGACCGTGCATCGTAGGTCCTATTGGGCACGTCAGATGCCGGCCACAATCGTCGCCCGCGCCGGTGCCCAGGCACGATTCTGGGTGCATGTGAGCCACGGCGCTCCCGCCGAAGTGTGGTTACAGCTCGAGGACGGCACGAAACGGGGCGGGCTGCAGCAGGTCGACAACTTCACTCCGCCTTTCGATCTGGACGGACGCTGGATCGGCGAGGCCAGCTTCGTGACGCCCACCGATCTGCCGCTGGGCTACCACCGCGTGCAGCTACGGTCCGGCGACTCCCAGACCAGCACAGCGCTCATCGTGACACCGGATTGGGTCGGTCTGCCGGAGCAGCTCGGCACCCGCCGGGCGTGGGGCCTCGCCGCGCAGCTGTATAGCGTGCGGTCGAGGCAGTCGTGGGGTATTGGTGATCTCACCGATCTGACAGACCTCGCAGTCTGGTCGGCTTCCCGGCACGGCGCTGACTATGTACTGATCAATCCCTTGCACGCGGCCACCCCGACGATTCCCATGGAGCCGTCGCCGTATCTGCCGACTTCGCGACGCTTCTTTAATCCGCTATATATTCGCGTCGAAGCAATCCCGGAATTCTCCGACCTGAAGACGCGTGGCCGGGTACGGGAGCTGCGGACCGAGGTCCAGCAACGCGCCGGCCAACTCGACACCATCGACCGTGACAGCGCCTGGGTGGCCAAGCGGGCGGCGCTCCTGCTGCTGCATCGAGTACCGCGATCAGCAGGCCGCCAGATGGCTTACGCCGCCTTCTGCCAACGTGAAGGACGCGCGCTCGACGACTTCGCCACCTGGTGCGCGTTGGCCGAACGTTACGGCGGCGACTGGCACTGCTGGCCGAGTTTTCTGCAGCATCCGGCCGGCGTCGGTGTCGCTCGTTTCGTCGAAAAACATTCGGATGCCGTCGATTTCCACCGCTGGCTGCAATGGCAGCTCGACGAGCAGCTCGCGGCGGCACAGTCACATGCGGTGCGAGCCGGAATGTCGTTGGGCATCATGCACGACCTGGCTGTCGGCGTGCACCCGAATGGGGCCGACGCGTGGGCGTTACAGGATGTGCTGGCGCGGGGCGTAACCGCGGGCGCGCCGCCAGATGAATTCAATCAACTCGGCCAAAACTGGTCGCAGCCACCATGGCGGCCGGATCGGTTAGATGAGCTGGAGTATCGACCGTTCCGTGCGGTGATCCAGGCTGTGCTACGCCATGCCGGTGGGGTACGGATCGACCACATCATCGGGTTGTTCCGGCTGTGGTGGATCCCGGAGGGGGCACCGCCAAACCAAGGTACCTACGTGCGCTACGACCATGAAGCGATGGTCGGCATCGTCGCCTTGGAAGCGCACCGGGCCGGGGCGCTCGTCGTCGGGGAGGACCTCGGCACGGTCGAACCGTGGGTGCGTGACTACCTACTACTACGGGGTCTGTTGGGCACTTCGATCCTCTGGTTTGAGCTGGATCGAGACGGAACTGGCGGTCCATTGCCGGCTGAGCGTTGGCGCGAGTACTGCTTGTCGTCGGTCACCACCCACGATCTGCCGCCGACCGCCGGCTACTTGGCTGGCGACCATGTGCGGCTACGGGAGTCACTGGGACTGTTGACCCGACCGGGCGAAGATGAAGTCGAGTCCGACCGCGCCGAACTGGAAGCCTGGATGCGTGAGCTGCGCCGGGTCGGGCTGCTGGGAGATCAGGACGACGACCCGGAACAGCTTGTGCTGGCCCTCTATCGGTATCTGGGCCGAACGCCCTCGCGGCTGTTAGGGGTGGCACTGACCGACGCAGTCGGTGACCGCCGGACCCAGAATCAGCCAGGCACTACCGACGAATACCCCAACTGGAGGATTCCGCTGACCGGCCCCGACGGCCAGCCGCTGCTGCTTGAAGACGTCTTCACCGATCGCAGGGCGGCGGCCTTGGCCGAGGCTGTGCGCGCTCAGATCTCGGCTGCGCCTAGCTGCTAACTTCGGGTGCCATGACTGTCCGCGTGAAGGTCGGGGTCGTCGCACCAGTCGCTGACGGTGTCACCGCGAGCCCAGACTGGATGGTCAGCTTTGCCAGCCATCTTGAGCTGTGCGGGTTCGAATCGATCATCGTCGTCGAGCACACCGTCTTGGCCACCCGCTACGACAGCGTCTATCCCTATGACAGTTCCGGACGAGTTGGTCTGGCAGCTGACTGCCCCATCCCTGACCCGCTTGATCTGCTGGCGTTTTTAGCCGGCCAGACGAACCAGCTGGGATTGGCCACTGGAGTGTTGGTACTGCCCAACCATCATCCCGTCGTGCTCGCCAAACGCGCCGCCACGGTTGATGCGCTCTCCGGCGGCCGACTCCGGCTATGCGTGGGTATGGGTTGGCTCAAGGAAGAGCTCAAGGCCTGTGGCGCCGAGTTTGACAGTCGGGGCCGGCGAGCCGACGAGCAGTTGGCCGTCTTGCGGGCACTGTGGGCCGACCAGCTCCACGGGGCGTCGTATCACGGCGAGTTCTTTAACTTCGAGAATGCCATGTGCTACCCGAAACCAGTTGCTGGCGAACATCTTCCGGTTCATATCGGTGGACACACCCGGGCGGCCGCGCGCCGAGCTGGCCGGTTGGGTGACGGCTTCCAACCGCTCGGCGTCACCGGTCCGCGGCTCGCGTCACTGATCGGGTGGATGCGCGAGGAAGCATCGGTTGCGGGCCGCGACCCGGCGCAGCTTGAGGTGTCGCTGGGCCACCTGGTCACCAAGATCGATGCCGAGCGCGCCGGCGCCCTGATTGATCAGGGCGCCGACCGGATCGTGTTGGCGATGCCGCCGACCACCGATATTGAACAGGCCAAAGACGTCCTGTCGGCCTGCGCGCAGCGGCTGTCGTTGGCCTCAGCGGAGCCTCGTGAACCGGCCTGACACTCACATACCGAACCGGGCGGCCCTCAGCGATTTGGTGCACCGGTACGCCGCCACCGTAGACGAACGTCAATCCGACGCTGCAGCAAAGCTTTTCACTGTCACCGCCGAGCTGGCGGATCAGTTGCCGGGCCTTAACGATCAACGCCATCGAGTTCACAGCCGCCACCAAAGACCGTGTTTGCAGAAGACAGTGGCTCTGCGGTCTTGGCCAGCAGCGTTTTCTCGGGCGCTGAACAGTAATTTCCGCTAGCGGATGGGTTGGCTTGAGATCCAGCGGGAAGCGGGTATTTTCGGCCGCGTGAGTAACATCGATGTTAATCGCACGGGTGCCGTCCAGCAGCCAACGGACGCTGGACGGTCAACGCCCAAGGACGCCACCACGCCCCTGGCCGGTGGT
>NZ_JBYCLA010000456.1:0-6163 GCF_057473665.1 Mycobacterium sp. TH-M25 | reverse complement strand
AGCCGCTGCCGAGGCGTATTTTTCCCAGCGAATCTCGTAGCGAGAGTCGGTGATCGACTGTGCCTTGCGCTGTCGGTTGTGTTGCGCGGCAACCTGTGTCAGCAGATCGACGGCCTGCGGATTACCGCTGCCGCCGTCGAGTAGCGCGACGAGCTCCTCGATCTGGCCGTCCTCGAGGAGCCGGACCGTCTCGGTCCGCATGGCCTGGGTTTCGTCGAAGCTCTGGGTGGGCCGGACCCGCTTCTCGCGGAACCAGTACGGGCGATGCTGAAACGGATAGGTGGGCAGGTCGAGTGTGCCCGCCGGGTACCGCTGGAGTGCGCCGAAGTCGGGCAGATGGCCGACGATATAGGCGTTGGCGAGGGCTTCGGTGATCTGGCGGTGGTCGGCCTTGTTCTTGCGCAACGACGGGATCGCCCGGGGCGCGGTTGCCGGGTCAGGCCAGGCCCGCAGCGCCGCCGCGCTGAGCACCGGTTGCGGGCCGACCTCGAGCAGCATCGTGCAGTGCAGGTCGGCCAGTGTGTGCACGCTTTTGGCGAATTCGACCGGCCGCCGCGCGTGGTGGCGCCAGTAGGCGCCGTCCAGCTTCGCGGTCCTGCCCAGCGCAGCGCCGGTGCGGTTGCAGACCAATGTCCTTTGCGGCGAGGCGAACTCGAAGCGATTCGCGTACGACTCGAAGTCGTCGAGCACGGTGTCCAACAGTGCGGAATGGAAGGCGTGGCTGGTGTCCAGCCAGTCGCAGCGCAGACCGTCGGCTTCCAACCCGGCCACCGCCTGGTCCAGGTCCTGCGTCGGTCCCGACAACACGGTGTTGGCGCCGTTGTAAGCGGCCACCGACAGACTCGGAAAATGGTCCGTCACACTTTCTACCCGCTCGGCGTCGGCGAACACCGCGACCATCCGGCCGCCGTCGGGCAGGCTGCCGAACAACCGGCCGCGCTCGGCCAGCAGCAGGGCGCCGTCCTCCAGGCTGAACACCCCCGCGACGCAGGCCGCGGTGTATTGGCCGACGCTGTGGCCGATCACCACGTCCGGTTCGAAGCCCCACGACTGCCAGAGCCGGGCCAGACCCATCTCCACCGCGAAAAGGGCGGGCTGGGCGTAGCTGGTCTGCCGCAGAGTGTCGTCACCGTCGGGATCGAAGATGACGTCCAGCAAAGGCTTGGCCAGCACGTCGTGCACTGCCGCCGCGCACCGGGTCATCGTGTCGGCGAACACCGGCTCGGTCTCGAACAGCTCGCGCGCCATGCCGGCGTACTGGCTGCCCTGGCCGGGGAACAACCATGCCGTCCTGGGCTTGTCGGCGCACTCTGCGCGCAGCAAACCCGTTGCCGGGCGATCCTCGGCCAGCGCGCGGAGCAGCTCGCCCGCGGATTGGGTCGAGTTGACCACCAACGCAGCCCGGTGCTCGAAGTGTGATCGTCCGGCTCCGGCGGTAAAGCAGAGATCGGCCAGCGACGCCTCGGGGTGGGCGGCGAGCCAGTCGCGGTATCCCTTTGCCACGTCCACCAGGGCGGCCGGGCTACGAGCCGACAGCGGCAGCAGGCTGAACCGTCTGTCGTCGTCGGGCGGCGCCGGGGCCTGGCCCACCTCGACGGGCGCCTCCTCGACGATGACGTGCGCGTTGGTCCCGGAAAACCCGAACGAACTGACCCCGGCGATACGGGGCCGGCCGTCGCGCGTCCAGGGCTGGGCCTCGTCCACCACCCGCACCGCAAGCCGGTCCCACGGAATGTGCGGTGACGGGTTGGTGAAGTTCAAGTGCTTGGGCAGCACCTCGTGCTCGAGCGACAGGACAACCTTGATCAGACCCGCGATGCCGGCGGCGGCCTCCAGGTGCCCGATGTTCGTTTTCACCGAACCGATCAACAGCGGCCGGTCGGCGTCACGGCCCTTACCCAATGCCGCGCCGGCGGCCTGGACTTCGATCGGGTCACCCAGCGACGTCCCGGTTCCGTGTGCCTCGAGGTAGCCGACATCGCCGGCCGCGACGCCCGCGCGCTCCAGTGCTTCGGCGATGACGCGTTGCTGGGCGACGCCGTTGGGCACCGTCAAACCGCCTGATGCGCCGTCCTGGTTGATCGCGCTGCCGCGGATCACGGCCCGGATCCGGTCGCCGTCGCGGAGCGCGTCCTGCAGGCGTTTGACGACAATGACACCGCAGCCCTCGCCGCGCACGTAGCCGTCCGCGGTCGCGTCGAAGGTTTTGCACTTGCCGTCCGGGGCCAGCATGTGCGCGTGCGAGAAGGTCATCGCGGTCTTGGCGCTGAGCATGACGTTCACGCCGCCGGCCAGCGCGAGGTCGCACTCGCCCAGGAGCAGTGCCTGGCAGGCCTGGTGGACGGCCACCAGCGACGAGCTGCACGCCGTATCGACGGACACGGCCGGGCCCTGCAGCCCCAGCCCGTAGCTGATCCGGCCCGCCCCCGCCGCCGACGACGTCCCGATCGCCACGTAGGCCTCGATTTCGGCGGGACTCAGCTGCTCCGAGATCAACCCCAGATAGTCGTGGGTGCCCAGACCCATGAACACGCCGGTCTTGGTGTTCGCCAGAGCTGACGGCGCGGTGCCGGAATGCTCCACCGCCTGCCACGACGTCTCCAGCAGCAGCCGGTGCTGCGGGTCGATCAACATCGTTTCCCGCTTCGACAGCCCGAAGAAGGGTGCGTCGAATCCCGTTACGTCGTCAATGAAGCCGGCGCGGCGGCTGACGATCTTGCCGGGTGCGTCCGGATCCGGGTCGTAGTACTCATCGACATCCCAGCGGTCTTGCGGCACCTCCGATATCGCATCGCGGCCGTCTCGCAGTACATTCCAGAATTGTTCTGCGTCGGCAGCACCCGGAACGCGCAGCGCATAGCCGACGATCGCAAACCCTTCGTTGGCCCCCCGTGCTTCACGTCCCCGAATGGGTGTCTCGATGGTCAAGGGGCTGTCCTCTCGGCAGTTTTGGTTGTCGCTTGGCCGTTCAGGCGCCGCGGCCTGGAAAGCCGCCGACCGTTGGGCACGACCGTGGAACGGGCAGCGGGTAGCTCAATCCAAAGGCCGCATAGTTACACATGAGTGGAACAAGTTCCAAACCATACTGGAGAGCTGGAGGAACAATCCAGGTATTCGGAGAAATGGCCCTAGGGCCGGTCGGGGCCGGTCGGGGCCGGTCGGGGCCGGTCAGGGCCGGTCGGCCGACACGCGGGCGAAATCTTCCAGCAGGTCGGCGGCGGCCGCCGCGCTTGTGGCGGGTTCGGTGATCCGGCTGGCGAGCTCGCGAGCCTGGGCGACATATTCCGGGGCCAGAATCCGGCGCAGATCCGCGATCAGCGACTCCTCGGTCGCGGTAGAAAAACGCCGGGCAGTGCCCACCTTCAGCCGCTTGACCGCAGCTCCGTAGACCGCGTGGACGAGGTCCCAGAACAGGATCAGCTGGGGGACGCCCGCGCGCATGGCGATCGGTGTGGTGCTCGAGCCGCCGTGGTGGACGAGCGCGCGGCAGGCAGGGAAGACGGTCCTGAAATTGAGGTTGCCCACCACCTTGACGTGCTCGAAATCAGGGACGTCGCTGAAGTCGGTGCCGGCGGCGCCGACCAAGGCCCGCTCGCCTAACCGCGTGCAGGCCGCCGCGATCATCGCGATCGTGTCGGCGGGAGATTCGACCGGGATGCTGCCGAACCCGAAGTAAATCGGGGGAGTTCCCGCGGCGATCCACGACGCGACCTCCGCGTCGTCATCCGTCCCCAGCCCGAGCGTCAGGGTGCCGACGAAGGGCCGCTGGGCCTCCCATTTCGCCCATTCGCCGGCCAGGCCGGGAAAGCACGCCTCGTCATAGGCCTGGATCTCCAGTGCGCCGCGATCGGTGATCCGTCGCGGTGCAGGGCCTTTTGCCCGGGGTAGGCCCAGTTCACGGCGCTGGGCGTCCTCGGCCTTCTTCATGCCACGCCACGTCACCCACCAGAACGCCGTCACCGCCGAGCGGGCCAATGGCGCCGGCAGGAATCGCAGGGTCTGGCCGTTGGGCCGCAGCGGGAAGTAGTGCAGCGTCGCCAACGGAATGTCGTGATACTCCGCGACATTGGCGGCGGCGTCCTCGAAATTGATGCCGGTGAATATCAGGTCGGCCCCATCCGCCAGCGCTATCAGCGTGGTGCTCATCTCGTGCCAACCCCGGAGCAGCGGGCCCGCAATGTCGAGCCGTGATCGGATCAGGGTCCGGACCCGCCAGGGGCGGCTGAAGAAGCACGTCCAGAACTCGCGATGCGAGTCCAGGATCGACTGCGCCGCCGGGCCGAAGCCGACCGCCGCAACTCCAGCCGCCTCGGTGAAGCCGACCAGGTCGGGCGGTACCGCCATGCGCACGTCGTGCCCGCGGTGGACCAGTTCGCGGCCGACCGCCAGGTTGGGCTCGACATCGCCGCGACTGCCCCAGCTTGCCAGCACGAATTTCATTCGCGGGCCCTTACTTCGAAGCGACGCCCGTGGTGAGAAATTCGTCGAGATACCGGGGCGATTTGAGGTTCAGCAAGCGCTTTCGGTCGGCCTTGAGATCGGCGTAGGTGAGCGCATCGACCTGGGCTGCCGAGTAGGCCAGTCGTGATTCCGGAGTGCCTTTTCGGACGACCCCGACGCCCATGTCGCAGTTGAGTACCGCGACCCGCAGGTCGGGCCGCTGGCTGCGCAGATAGACGATCGACTTCCAGACATCACCGCTCCAGATGCCGATCACCAGCGGCCCTTTCTGCTGCGCGACAAAGTCAGCCCAGGTTTCCGCCCGACGGCCGATCAGTTCGAGCGCGGGGTTGCAGTCGTGCAGGAAGATGACGCCGTCCTCCTTCAAATAGCGGACGGTGTTTTCGACGTCGCGCACCACCTGCTCGTAGGTGTGAAGTCCGTCGATCAGGGCGACGTCGATGGGGCGCGCGGCGAGGAAGTCCGCCTGATCTGTGAAGAAGGCATCGCTGGTTGTCTCGAAGTAGTGCGTTGCGCGCGCCTTGATGTTGGCCATCCTGCGGGTGCGCTCGGATAGTTTGAACGCCGGGTCGACGGCGATCTTCTCGTCGGCGCCCACGCGCCGGAACGCCTGACCTTTGGAAACGCCGATCTCCAGGTAGACCGGGTTTACCCTGCCGTCGAGGGCCCGCTGCACGGCCCTGATCCGGTTTTGGCCCGGCAGCGCGTCGGCCAGCATGACGAGTCTGTCGTTGAAGTTCACCGCACGATCCTCTCCGCCAACGCGGTCTCTCACAAGAGTTTTGTTGAACGCGTGTGTGATAATGCCACGACTCACAGCCAGATGTCCCTTGCACTAAGTAGGTGGCCTTGCGTCCGACCGCCGTCGGCAGCACCGCAGCGGTGCAACAGGGCTCATCGCGGGCGGGATTTCGTCGGGACATCGAGGGGTTGCGCGCGGTCGCGGTGCTGGCGGTGGTGCTGTTTCACGCCGAGGTGCCGGGAGTGGGCGGCGGATTTGTCGGTGTGGACGTGTTTTTCGTCATCTCCGGCTTTTTGATCACCGGGGGTTTGTGGCGCGAGGTGAACGCCTCCGGCACGGTCGGGCTGCGTCGCTTCTACGGAGCGCGCGCCCGCCGGTTGCTGCCGGCGTCGGCCCTGGTCGGCGTCATCACCATGCTGGGCTCAGTCGTGCTGTTACCGGCGTTGCAGGTCCGGATCGTCATCGGCGACGGCATCGCCAGTGCGCTGTATGTCGGCAACTATCGATTCGTTCTGCGAGGCGTCGACTACTTCGCCGACCACGTACCGCCATCGCCGTTTCAGCACTACTGGTCGTTGGGCGTCGAGGAGCAGTTCTACCTGGTGTGGCCGGCGTTGATCATCGGCACGGCATGGTTGGTCCGGCGGGTGCGCCGGCGCAGCAAGGCCGAGGCGCCCGCCGCACCGGGTCCCTACGTGGTGGCTCTCGCGTTGGTCGCGGCGGTGTCGTTTGCGCTGTCGTTCGTAGCGACGTATGTGGCGCCCGCGGTGGCGTTTTTTTCGCTGCCGACCCGGGCGTGGCAGTTGGCGGTCGGTGGGCTGGTGGCCCTCACGGTTGTCCGCTGGCGGCGCCTGCCGCCGCGTGCCGCCGCGATCACCGGGTGGGCCGGGCTGGCGCTGATCGTGTGGGCCTGCGTGGGTTTGAGTAGCACGACGCCGTATCCGGGTATTGCCGCGCTGT
>NZ_JBYCLA010000455.1:0-5868 GCF_057473665.1 Mycobacterium sp. TH-M25 | reverse complement strand
ATTCGAGACGTCGGCGGCCGGGAATTGGCGTGCCGCAACGGCGATCGGGTGATGAAGACAGCGAGCATCGGCAAGTTGCTGCTCCTCATCGAAGCCGCGCGCCAACGGGACGCCGGCGAGCTCAGCGGTACGACATTGCTGCGGCGTAACCCCGAGTTACTGGTCGCGGATTCAGGGCTTTGGCACCGCCTCCGTGTCGACGAACTAGCGGTCGACGACCTATGCGTGCTGATTGCCAGCGTCAGCGACAACACGGCGACCAATGTTCTCCTCGACAACGTCGGCCTGTCGAGGGTCGGCACGCTCGCCCGAACACTCGGCTTGGTTCGCACGGCGTTGCTGGACTATGTCCGAGACCACCGTGGCCCGGATCACCCGCCGACGCTGTCGACCGGGTCGGCATCTGAACTGTCCGGTTTGATGAGTCGGCTGTCACGGCGCGATGTGGTGTCGCCGGTGGTGTCGCAACAGGTGAACAATTGGCTGGCCACCGGGATGGACCTGTCCCTGGTGGCGTCCGCATTCGGGCTCGATCCGCTGGTGCACACACCAGGTGATGGAGTCCTCGCCCTTCACAATAAAACCGGCGCCGACCCTGGCATCCGAGCGGACGTAGGCACCATTGGATGCAACGATGCCCGGATCTCCTACGCGGTCATCGCGAATTGGCCGGCTGCGGGCGTCGACCTCAAAGACCGGGTGTTGTCGGGAATGAATGCCATCGGCGCTTGTCTGAGGGCGGAACTCGAAGGTGGATAGGCGGTCGAACCGGGCCCGGGGCGACGCCAACCCATACGGCCCGGGAATCATCTGCGACGCCGATGAACAGCGTCAGCTCAGGCGCAGCGGTACTCCCGCCTCGTCGAAGACGTCCTGAATCGCCGCGATCAGCGGCCGCTTTCCGTGGTAGACGTCGCTCAGGTAGCGCTGCGACAGGGAACTGTGCTGCCATTCGAATTCGTAGTGCTGGTGTTCCGGAGTGCCGAATCCGCCTCGCAGGCAATCCGCCAGGGCGTCCAAGTTGCGCCCGAAATACCCGCCCGAGCCATTGACGGCTGATCCGATTTCACGGTAGAAGTCGCTGGGAGACTTGATCTTTCGGCCATCAAGCCGGTAGATCACCGGGTTGCCATCGGTGCGGCTGCGGCTCATGGCTGGCCGTCCGCGCCGGTGACCAGGCAGAACGTGTCGTAATGGTTGCCGGTGTAGAAGTATTGCGCCGGATGCGTCACCGGCGAGCCACCGGTGACGACGCGCCGCATGGACCGGTCTCGGGCGCGCGGTGTGATCACGGTGTACTCGTGGTAGTAGCCGCGGCGTTGCTTGGGCAGATGGCCCTCGTAGTTGGCGAACACGGCACCGTCGCTGCGCGGGAACGGGAAAGGACCGCCGGCGCGGATACGACCGATGGTGTCGACAACCTCGTGCGGCAGCGAGGCGATCGGGCAGACCGACGCCGCGACGCCGCTTGCCGACTGCGCAGCCCGGGGGGATGGCTGGTTACGCGTCAGCGCCCATCCGCCGACGATGACAGCCAGTGCACACAGCGTGACCAGCAGCAGCCTGCCTCGACCCACCTGTGCTCCTTGCCACCCGCTTCTGCCCATTACAACTGATGACGCCCGTCTTGATCGACCTGGGCGGTCGGCGAAACCGTCGGCGGCCAAAACCCGGTTATCGTGAAGGTACCGTCGAATTGGCCCATCGGGCGCCGATCCCCGCGCCGGAGGTGACTTGTGAGTGCAACGTTCAACGACTCCAAAGAACAGCTCATCCGGCGTGCGCAGGACGCCATGGACCGGGAATTCGCCGACACTGCATGGACACTGCGGCAGAAGGTTGCCTTGACGTGCCGCGCACTGTTCGACCGCGGGCACGACTCGGGACTGGCTGGACAGATCACCGCTCGCGCCGAGCAACCCGGCACGTTCTACACCCAGCGGCTGGGTCTGGGCTTCGACGAGATCACCGCCGGCAATCTGCTGGTCGTCGACGAAGATCTCAACGTGTTGTCCGGAAGCGGAATGGCCAACCCCGCCAATCGCTTTCACTCCTGGATTTACCGCGCCCGCCCCGACGTGCAATGCATCGTGCACACGCACCCGTTCCATGTCGCGGCGCTGTCGATGCTCGAAGTTGCGCTCGTCGTCTCCCATATGGACCTCACACCGCTCTATGACGACTGCGCATTCTTGCCCGACTGGCCCGGTGTGCCGGTAGGCAATGAAGAAGGCGAGATCATCAGCGCGGCCCTCGGTCAGAAGAAGGCAGTGCTGCTGGCCCATCACGGACACGTCATCGCCGGGGCAAGCGTGGAGGAAGCCTGCTCGCTGGCGGTTCTCGTCGAGCGCGGCGCCAAACTGCAGCTTGCCGCCATGGCCGCTGGCGAGATCAAACCGCTGCCCGAGAATCTCGCTCGTGAGGCTCACGACTGGACGCTGGCTGCCAAGCGCAGCAAAGCCAATTTCGCCTACTACGCGCGACGCGCACTGGTAGGCCACCCCGACGCCCTGTCCGACTAACGCCGCACTTCCCCGACGAGGAGGAGCTTCGTGACGCCTGCCCCGGCCATCCACGGGATCATCGCCTACCCGATCACGCCCTTCGGCGCCGATGGCGGCGTGGACACCGCGGTACTGACTTCTCTGATCGAAAAGCTGCTCGCCGCAGGGGTTCACGCGATCGCGCCGCTCGGCAGCACGGGCGAAGCCGCCTATCTCAGCGAGGCCGAATTCGACAGCGTCGTCGACACGACGGTCAACGCTGTCGACCACCGCGTGCCGGTGATCGTCGGCGCCGGCGATTTGACTACGGCCAACACGGTTCGCCGCGCCGGCTACGCGCAACGCGCCGGTGCCGACGCGGTGATGATCCTGCCGGTCTCCTACTGGAAACTGACCCCACGCGAGATCGCCCGACACTACGCCACGGTGGCTGCGGCACTTGATATTCCGATCATGGCCTACAACAACCCGGCTACCAGTGGCATCGACATGAGCCCTGAACTGCTCGTGCAGATGTTCACCGACATCGACAACCTCACCATGGTCAAAGAATCCACCCGCGAGCTCGATCGCATGGTCCGTCTCAAGGAGCTCACCGGCGACGCACTGCCGTTCTACAACGGCAGCAACCCGCTCATCCTCGATGCGCTGACCGCCGGCGCGAGTGGCTGGTGCACGGCGGCGCCCAACCTGCGACCGCACCCCTGCCTCGAGCTCTACGCGGCGACGCAGGCGGGCGACTACGCGACCGCCAAAGACATCTACGACGATCTGGCGCCGTTGCTGCGCTTCATCGTCGCCGGCGGATTACCCACGACCGTCAAGGCAGGACTCGAGCTGCTCGGCACCCAGGTGGGGCAGCCGCGGCCGCCCCTGCTCCCGTTGGAGCAGGACGGGATCGACGAATTGCGCTCTCTGCTCGTCGATTAGCGCACACCAATCAGCGGAAGCGCACACCCAAGGTGGCCATACCGAAGATCTTCTTGCCGTCGGATTTTGCGGTGACGATCACGACGCCGGAACGGGTCTGCGGGTCCAAAGACTTGATCTTGCCGCCGAATTCGATGTCGCAGCCTTCGCGCGCGGACACGATCGCCGGGGCCGACAACCGCACCGCGTAGCGGGTCACCGCCCCGGGGTCACCGGTCCAGGTCGAGGCGAAGCCCGCCCCCAAACCCATGGTGAGCATGCCGTGGGCGATCACGTCGGGCAGGTTGGCCAGCTTGGCGATGTCCTCGTCCCAGTGAATCGGGTTGGCGTCGCCCGCCACCCCGGCGTAGTTCACCAGGTCGCCGCGGGTCAGCCGGGCGTGGTGGACCGGCAACTCGTCGCCGACGTGCACGTCGTCGAACGACGGCGTCCCCGGCGTGCGGGTGAGGCTTGCGTCGGCGATCCGAATCTCGCCGTCGGGGCGCACTGTCTTGTGGTAGTCGTCTTCGCCGACTCCGAAGATGTCGACGTCGTGCATCATCGCGTTCTGCACCGCCGTCTTGATCGCCGGATCGATGTCCGCGGCGGTGACGCCGACGACGGTGGTGTGCAGGGTGTGCACCCGCTCGCCGGCCGCGTCGGTGAAGGTGTTGGTCACGGTGATCAGGTCGCGACCGGCCATCCTGCGCACCGACGTCAGTTCGACGTCGACCGTCAACTCGTCGCCGGCAACGATCGGGCGGTGCTGCTCGAACAGCTCCTCGGTCTGCATATAGGTGTCGTAGCCGACCACGATCTGCTCGAACATGCGGCGATTGCAGGTCATGCCGGGCGTCGACGTGAACGTCAGCGGCGCCACCAGGTCGGAGTAACCCAGGTCGGCGGCGGCGTCGACATCCCAGTGCGCCGGGTGATAGTCCTGCACCGCGCGGGCGTATTCGCGTACCTTTTCCCGGCCGACCAGGTAGGTGCCGTCCATTGTGTAGTGATGGCCGATCCGCTCTTCGAGCGCCGACGATTCTGCTGTTGCAGTCATGAATGGCTCAACTTTTCTACCGGCTTGTTGCTGAAGCCGACCAAAAGACCCTAACGTGCGGCTATATCAGCACTACGGCGCCTGCCTCAGTGGTGTGCGCCGAGTCGATCGCGTCCTGGTTCAGCACCGAAAAATTGGTGCGTCGACTCTGACGGTGTCGATCCAGGCATGATTCCAGGCATGACGAATCGCATCCGTGCACTGCTGGGCGTGCAATTCCCCGTCGTTCAGGCCCCGATGACCTACATCGCCCGCGCTGAACTGGCCGCCGCCGTCTCCGAGGGCGGCGGCTTGGGCATGATCGAGACCCTGACCCCCGAGGGCCGGGCCGACCTGCGCCGGGTGCGCGAACTCACCGACCGCCCGGTCGCGGCGAACTTGATGATCCAGGGCTGGAAGAAGGACCCCTCGATCGTTGACGAACTGGTGGCCGCCGAGGTTCGGCACGTGTTCACCTCCGCCGGCGACCCGGCGTTGTTCACTGCACGACTGCACGATGCCGGCATGACGGTCATCCACGTCATCGGATCGTTGAAGGGCGCGATGAAGGCGCTGGACGCGGGGGTCGACGCGCTGGTGGTCGAGGGGGTGGAGGGCGGCGGGTTCAAGTCGGCCCTCGGGGCGTCGACGTTGGTGCTGCTGCCGCTCGTCGCCGATCGTGTCGACCTCCCGATCATCGCGGCCGGCGGCATCTGCGACGCCCGGTCGGCCGCGGCTGCCGTGGTGCTCGGCGCCGAGGGCGTGCAGATGGGCACCCGGATGCTCGCCAGCCACGAGGCCGGCGTGCACGCCAACTTCAAGAACGAGATCATCGCGGCCAGGGACGACGGCACTGTGCTGCTCGATCTGCCGGGCAACCCGACGATGCGCGTGCTGCGAACGGGTCTCGCGGCCCGGGCGGCCGCCGCCGAACCCGGAATCCAGTTGCTCGGCCGGATCACCGATCTGTATTTCGACGGTGACATGGAGGCCAGCGTCGCCAACACCGGTCAGGTCTCGTCACGCATCACCGAGCTGCAGCCGGCCGCGAAAATTGTCGAGCAGACGTGGTTGGAGATCGAGACTGCATTAGCCGACTGTCGATCCCGACTGCTCTAGTGCGCGGCGAACCAGTCGAGCAGCAGATCGGCCAGCTGGTCGGGTTCCTCGTCGGGTATCCAATGCGAGACCCCGGGCATAACCTCGAACCGGTATTCCCCGGTCACGTATCCGCAGGTGTTGTGGGCCGCCTTGGGCAGCAACGCGATGTCGCGGTCGCTCCAGACGTAAAGCGTTGGCACCGAGACTTTTTGGTTGATCGAGCGCGGATTCGAGAGCGGCATGGCGCGATACCAGTTGATTGCCGCGGTCAGTGCTCCGGGTTCGAGCATGGCCCGGGCATCACGCTCGGCCACGGCG
>NZ_JBYCLA010000454.1:0-4216 GCF_057473665.1 Mycobacterium sp. TH-M25 | reverse complement strand
GGCCGAGATCGGTCCTGTGCTCGACTTAGTCGAGAGCACGAAGACAATGAGGTGACGATGACGACTCTGGAAACTCTGCTGAATGATCCCGACATGGCCGGCACATGGAACCTTGTTCCGGATCGCTCAACCATCACCTTCAAGATCAAGAACATGTGGGGGCTGTTGAACGTCAAAGGCCGCTTCACCGAGTTCAGCGGCGACGGGCAGCTCACCAGTAAAGGCGCGGTCTTCGGCCGCCTCGACATCCGCGTCGCATCGCTGCGCACCGGCATAGGCCGACGTGACCGACACCTGCGCTCAGCAGACTTCTTCGATGTCGAGCGGTTCCCCGAGATCAGCGTCGCCGTCACCGACGTCCACCCGACCACCGGCCACGCCGCAGACCTGCGGACCACCTTCACTATCAAAGGCATCACCGAGCCGCTACCACTACCCGTCACGATCAGCGAGCTCGGCGACGGCGCGATCCGAATATCAGGCAAAACCAACATCGATCGATCCCGATTCGACGTGGACTGGAATAAGTTCGGCATGGTCGACGCGACGGCGACCGCCGCGGCAGACGTCATCTTCGTGCGGGCGATCCAGTAACGCCGGCGCGCCACCAGTACCATCTGCACCGTGCCCGCCTCTACCAGCGCTATCCGGATCCTCGTGTACAGCAACAACGCCAAGACCCGCCACCAAGTCATGCAGGCACTAGGCAAACGGCTGCACCCAGAGCTACCCGAGCTGACCTATGTCGAAGTGGCTACCGGCCAGATGGTGATACGACAAATGGACGCCGGTGGTATCGATTTGGCCATCCTCGACGGCGAGGCGACACCGACCGGCGGTATGGGTATAGCCAAACAGCTCAAAGACGAACTTGATGCGTGCCCGCCGGTCGTCGTACTCACCGGGCGCCCAGACGATGCCTGGCTGGCTAGCTGGTCGCGGGCCGAAGCGGCGGTCGCACAACCGATCGACCCCGTTGTGCTGGGTAGGACCGTGCTGGGACTGCTTGCCGCTCCGGCACAGTAGATTCCCTCAGCCACCTCGCACTTGAACTCGCGGGGTTTTGCTTTGCCCGAGGTCGCAACTGCCCCGTAGCCGTGTCCGGCCTTAATGGCGCCGCCGTTTCGGCTGCCGCGGGCGTCTCCGAACCTTGCTGGTCCTGGGTTGCAGCGGGCCGCGTTGGTGTCCTACCGGCGCCCGAAGCTCGTAACGGCGACGTCGGAATTCCAGCATCCGTTGCTGCTGCCTTCACCGCAATTTCCGATGGCGCAGTTGGCAATACCCCCAATGCCGGAACCGATGCGGCGACCTCCGGAATTGCAGAAGCCGGTGTTTCGGGTACCTCGGTTGATTCAGGTAACTCACGTGCAGAGCCGCCAGGACTAATCTGATTGTCTCCGGTAATCCCGGTACGGGTGTTATTGCCACCGGTGGCCGGAACCGGAACGGGGACGGCGAAAACCCCGATTCCGGGGCTCCCAACGCTGGCATTGATCGTAATTGTGTTGCGGCCGCCTGAATTGTAGTTCGCGCCATTTCCGGTGCCATAGTTTGGATCACCCGGCGCGAACCCAGTTCCGACGGTCATACCGCTGGCGCCGTTGGCATAGCTGCCGCTACCAACATTGCGATTACCACCGTTGCCACCGCCCGGGCTGGCGCTGCACGAATGCATTGCGGTTGCCTGCAATTGCCGTCGGTATTACCGTCGCGGCCTGCGCCGCCTCAAATATGCTGGCCACGACCCGCGCCTGACCCGCCAACCCGGTCGTCACCGAGACAAACGATTGCGCCGCAGACCCCAACTCCTCGGCAAGCCCCTCCCAAGCCGCCGCCGCCAACATCGGCGCAGTACCGGCACCAGCGAACATTCGTAAGGAGTTAATCTCTGGCGGCAGCACAAAAAACTCACGGCCCCAAGCCTCCCAGATCGATCGCCATCCGATGGCGGTAAACAATAACAACACATGTCGCACCAATATGCTGGTTAACAAAATATTCGTAGAATTCGGCTGCGGCGCGCAATCTTCAAATTCGCCGCGCAACTGGGCGGGTGCCGAGCCGGGGCCGCATCCGGCCGCGAATCCCGAGAGTCATTGCTAGGTTGACCCCCGGGCGTCTGCCCCCACCGCCGCGCGACTATGTTGAAGGTCACTGTGATGGCCCACAAACCGGGTCCGTCACAGCAGCCCGGTCACCGCCTGGTCGACGCAGCCAGCCCGCACGACGCATCAGGAAGCGAGTTTGAACCTCTACATACCCATCCTGGTACTGGGAGCCATCGCCGCCGCCTTTGCCGTGGTCTCAGTGGTGATCGCGAGCCTGGTCGGCCCGTCTCGTTTCAACCGGTCAAAGCAGGCGGCCTACGAATGTGGGATTGAGCCCACCGATACCGGCGCCAGAACTTCGCTGGGCGCCGGCGCGGCCAGCGGGCACCGATTCCCGGTGAAGTATTACCTGACTGCGATGTTGTTCATCGTCTTCGACATCGAAATCGTTTTCTTGTATCCCTGGGCGGTCAGCTACGACGCGCTGGGGGCGTTCGCGTTGGTCGAAATGGTGGTGTTCATGCTCACGGTATTCGTGGCCTACGCCTACGTGTGGCGCCGCGGCGGCCTGACGTGGGATTGAGGGCTGAGAACAGATTGGGGGTAGGGCGTGGGCCTGGAAGAACAGCTGCCGGGGGGGATTCTGCTGTCAACTGTGGAGAAGGTGGCCGGCTATGTCCGCAAGAACTCATTGTGGCCGGCGACGTTCGGGTTAGCTTGCTGCGCAATCGAGATGATGGCGACCGCCGGGCCGAGGTTTGACATAGCACGGTTTGGCATGGAGCGATTCTCGGCGACGCCCCGGCAGGCCGATCTGATGATCGTAGCGGGTCGAGTCAGCCAGAAAATGGCGCCGGTGCTGCGTCAGATCTACGACCAAATGGCCGAGCCGAAATGGGTTCTGGCCATGGGCGTGTGCGCGTCATCCGGTGGCATGTTCAACAACTACGCGATCGTGCAGGGTGTAGATCACGTTGTCCCGGTAGACATCTACCTACCCGGCTGCCCGCCGCGTCCGGAGATGCTGCTGCACGCAATCCTGCGGCTGCACGAGAAGATTCAGGAAATGCCGCTGGGCGTCAACCGGGAACGCGCCATCGCCGAAGCCGAGGAAGCCGCACTGGCGGCGCGGCCCACGATCGAGATGCGCGGACTGCTGCGATGAGCTCAGCAGACCAGGAATCCGCTGCAGAGGTGGTCGACGTTCGCCGCGGCATGTTCGGGGTGGCCGGCACCGGCGACACCTCCGGGTATGGACGGCTGGTACGCCAGGTCACGCTCCCGGGCAGTAGCCCCCGGCCTTACGGCAGCTACTTCGACGACGTGGTCGACGGGCTGGCCGAGGCGTTGCACCGCAGCGATATCGAACTCGACGACGCCATCGAGAAAATCGTGGTTGATCGCGACGAACTCACACTGCACGTTCGGCGGGATCTGCTGGTCCAGGTCGCCCAACGTCTCCGCGACGAACCGGAATTACGCTTCGAGCTGTGCCTGGGTGTCAACGGCGTGCACTACCCGCACGAGACTGGCCGGGAATTGCACGCCGTGTACCCGCTGCAATCGATCACCCACAACCGCCGGCTCCGGCTGGAAGTGTCTGCACCGGACAGTGATCCGCATATCCCGTCGCTGTATGAGGTCTATCCCACCAACGACTGGCACGAACGCGAAACCTACGATTTCTTCGGGATCATCTTCGATGGCCATCCGTCGCTGACCCGAATCGAGATGCCCGACGACTGGCAGGGGCATCCGCAACGCAAGGACTACCCACTCGGCGGCATCCCGGTCGAATACAAGGGCGCGCAGATACCTCCGCCCGACGAGCGGAGGGGTTACAACTGATGAGCGCAATTACTGAGTCGGCTGACGGCGCCGGCGAGACAGTCCTGGTCGCCGGCGGCCAGGACTGGGAGCAAATCGTCGATGCCGCCCGCAGCGCGGACCCCGGTGAACGCATCGTCGTCAACATGGGGCCTCAGCACCCGTCTACCCACGGGGTTTTGCGGCTGATCCTCGAGATCGAGGGTGAAACGATCATCGAGGCCCGATGCGGAATCGGCTACCTGCACACCGGAATCGAGAAGAATCTCGAATACCGCTACTGGACTCAAGGCGTCACCTTCGTGACCCGAATGGATTACCTGTCACCGTTTTTCAATGAG
>NZ_JBYCLA010000453.1:0-6372 GCF_057473665.1 Mycobacterium sp. TH-M25 | reverse complement strand
AGCAGCAACCTCGGCAGCCCTATGGTCCGTTCGTCGGTCAGCCCGGTGGGCCGCAGCCGATGCGCGCGCCGCGAAAGCGTTCTCGCGCAGGCGCATTGACGGTTGGGGCGGTCGCGCTGGCTGTCGTCTCGGCCGGTATCGGCGGCGCCGCCGCCTCGGTGATCGCCCGCCACGAAATTCTCGCTTCTGTCGCCGACGGGTCGCTGCCAGGCGGTGCCATACCCGGCATGCCGGCGTCGAACGCGCCGCTCGGCAGCGTCGAGCAGGTGGCTGCCAAGGTGGTTCCCAGCGTCGTGATGCTCGAGACCAACCTGGGCCGCGCGTCTGAAGAGGGTTCGGGCATCATCCTGTCCTCGGACGGCCTCATCCTGACCAATAACCACGTCGTCGCCACCGCGGCCAACCCCGGGAAAGCTCCGGGACCGCATGGACGCCCGAACCCCGAGCACCAGAACCCCGACGAGGACCCCGGCGCTCCGGCACCGGATCCCGACCAGCCCGCCCCTCCGCCAGCCAGCGGCAAGCCCAAGACCACTGTGACGTTCTCCGACGGACGCACCGCGGAGTTCAGCGTCGTCGGCACCGACCCCACCACGGACATTGCTGTGGTCCGCGTGCAAGGCATGTCGGGGCTGACCCCGATCAGCCTCGGTTCGTCGGCCAACTTGCGTGTCGGTCAGCCGGTGATGGCGGTCGGTTCGCCGCTCGGTCTGTCCGGCACGGTGACCACCGGCATCGTCAGCGCGCTCAACCGACCTGTCTCCACCACAGGTGAGTCGGGTAACCAGAACACCGTGCTGGACGCCATTCAGACCGACGCCGCGATCAACCCGGGCAATTCCGGTGGTGCGCTGGTCAACATGAGCGGACAGCTGGTCGGGGTGAACTCGGCGATCGCCACCCTGGGTGGCGACTCCCCGGACGCGCAGAGCGGTTCGATCGGCCTCGGTTTCGCGATACCCGTCGACCAGGCCAAACGGATCGCCGACGAGTTGATCACGTCCGGGACCGCGTCGCACGCCTCGTTGGGCGTGCAGGTCACCAGCGACAAGGAGACGCCCGGCGCCAAGGTGGTCGAGGTCGTTCCGAACGGGGCGGCCGCGGCCGCCGGACTTCCCAGCGGGGTGGTTGTCACCAAGGTCGACGACCGCACGGTCAACAGTGCCGACGCGCTGGTTGCCGCGGTTCGATCCAAGGCGCCCGGCGACAAGGTGACGCTGACCTTCAAAGACCCCGCTGGCGAGACCAAGAAGGTCCAGGTCACCTTGGGTAAGGCCCAGCAGTGAGTAGAGTCGCCGCGGCTCGGTCGGACGCCAGATATACGGTTGCAGCCATGGGACAGGGTGTGGACTTGATCGGCAGGGCACTGGTCGTCGTTGTCGACGATCACGGCGACGAGGACCACAGCGGTCCGTTGGTCACCGAGCTGCTTACCGAAGCCGGATTCGTGGTCGACGGCGTTGTCGCCGTTGCCGCCGACGAGGTGGAGATCCGCAACGCGCTCAACACCGCGGTGATCGGGGGAGTCGACCTGGTCGTGTCGGTTGGCGGCACCGGGGTGACTCCCCGCGACGTCACCCCGGAAGCGACGCTGGACATTCTCGACCGCGAGATCCTCGGCATCGCCGAAGCGATCCGCGCGTCGGGGCTGTCTGCGGGAATTATCGAGGCAGGGCTGTCGCGCGGTCTGGCGGGCATCTCGGGCAGCACGCTGGTGGTCAACCTGGCGGGCTCGCGGTACGCCGTGCGCGACGGGATGGCGACGCTGAACCCGTTGGCAGCGCAGATCATCGGTCAGCTGTCCAGCCTGGAAATCTGACACCCGGCATGTCCACACCTATCGGAGACGATCGCGATTGGCAGTCGTCGGTCGATGAGTGCGACCCCGACGCCAGTCGGGACGGCGAGGAGCGGGAGCAGTGGCTGCGCGACAACGTGCCGCCACACCACGCCTGAGCTACCTGTCTTGGACGGTCGCGCTTTCCGGAGCGTTGGCGGAGTGATGACCCGCTGAGCTGCCATTGGCCTCGGCGAGCTGATCCCGGATCTGAGTGAGCAGCGAGAGTTCGGTGTCCTCGGCTTGCTTGACCTCTCCACGCTTGCGCAGCGTGTTGTAGGGCAGCACAACCAGGAAGTACACCACCGCGGCGATGATGATGAAGTTAATCGCGGCCGATATCGCGACGTTGAAGTCGATGAATTTGCCGTCGCCGATGCTGATTTTCAAAAGCCCGACATCGGATTTTCCGCCGGCGCCGATTCGGTCGATCAGCGGCTGGATGACGCTTTCGGTGAACTTGGTGACCAGACCGGTGAACGCGGTACCGATGACGACCGCGACTGACAGGTCGATGATGTTGCCGCGTGCGAGAAACTCTTTGAAGCCCTTCAACATCGGGATTTCCTTTCCGCAATGGGTAAGTCATAAATCAATGTGGAGCCCAAGAAAAAAGCTAGCCGAGTCGGGCTGGCGATACGAGAGTTTACTTTTTGTCTGGTCAGACCCTTAGTGCAGGCTGAGGGTCACGGTGGCGACCAGGGTCGCGCCGGCCACCGCGTTGGCGAGGGCGGCCGGCAGTGCGATCAACACCACCCGGTCGCCGGCCGCACTGTGACCATTGGCCTTCGCCGACACCGATACCACGATCGCGTCGATCGCCACCACGTGCGGGGCTGCCGCGTTGCCGCCCTCTGCCGCGGCCACCACGTCGACCACGTCGCCTGGTCGCACCACGTCGATCAGCGCGTTGTCGGCCGGATGCACCGGCACGATACGGGCGTCTGGCCCCGCCGTCGACTCGGCCAGGCGGGCGCCCAGCAGTCGCACGTCGGTCAGCACTTCGCCGCGCCGTGCGGGGCCGGCCAGGGCGGAGCCGACCACCACGTTGACGTCTGACTGTGAACCGTCGGGAATCGTTGATGTCAAACGTCTTTCGACCCGAACATCGTGGGCGGCCAGCTTGGCGCCCGGGCTCAGGTCACGTGTGGCGACTACCACGAGGGCGGAGTCGTCGGCGGGGTCGGGCCGGAGCGCGGCAACGCCGGCGAGCACGACCAGCCCCGCAGCGGCAACCCGGCGGGCCAGCACGGTACGCGACCAGTCAGGGCGCAGCCACTGCGAAAGACGGGTTGGCAGCGACGGATTCAGCGATGGCCGGGAGTCTCCCACGCGCCAACGGTAGACGTGCACATGCGCCGGGGCCGGACGGCGAAATACGGCTTGTGGATAACCGGCTAGCTGGAGGTGGTGGCCGGCGATTTCGACGCCGGTGATTTCGACGCCGGCGACGAGGCGTCGGACTTCGACGCGTCACCAGAGGAGGTCGACGTCTGCGAAGCGGCGGAGGATGTGTCGCTGGAGGTCGAGCCGGCGCTCTCAGGGCCCGAGGACGAGCTCGAAGAAGTGCTGCTGGCGCTCTTGGACGCCTCGCGACTGTCGTTGCGGTAGAAGCCGCTGCCCTTGAACACCACGCCGACGTTGCCGAACATTTTGCGCAGTCTGCCCGCACACTTCTCGCACGTGGTCAGCGCGTCGTCGCTGAAGGCCTGGACTACATCGAAGCGGTCATCGCATGCGGTACAAGCGTAGCTGTATGTCGGCACAAAAACCTCCGTGATGGTCTAAACGCTTAGCACTCTACAGTCTCAAGTGCTAGAACGGCTATGTGGTGCAAGTCATTCCCGGCGGGTACAAGCAACGACGCGCGGCGGTGAATCCGTTCGCGCGCCAGGCCGCGAAGCGGCTGACCGCCCTGCTGTTGAGCCGGCGTCGAACCCACCCGGGGAGTCCGGTAAAAAACGGTCCGGAGATCGCGTAGGATCGGGGAGTCGAAATTCTAAGTGTTCGTGTTCCCAACACGCTCGCGCAGAAACTTGGTGCGGGCGTCTCTTTCTCCTTGCAGGGCAAGTCAGAAGCAGTCGTCTGATCATTCGGCCACCGGTTCGCATGGTGCGGGACGGTAACTCGGGCAAAGGAGAAACACAGGACACAGGGAACCGTGAAGTGGTTCAACGCGGAAAAGGGCTTCGGCTTCATCGCCCAGGCGGAGGGTCCGGACGTCTTCGTCCACTACTCCGAGATCGACGGCGGCGGATTCCGCAGCCTCGATGAGAACCAACAGGTCGAGTTCGAAATCACCCAGGGCGCCAAGGGCCCCCAGGCCAGCAAAGTTCGGGCCATCTGACCGGTCCGCGAGACATGAAAGCCGTACCCGCTCCGATTGTGAGCGGGTACGGTTTTTTCGTTCGGCATGAGAACTCGCAGCCGGCTGCGGAACGCGGGTGTCTTGCTAGCCGGTGAGCTCGACCAGGCCCCGCCCGGGCGTCAGCGCATGCGTCATCGGCACGTCGTGTGGTTCGCGTGGCACCTCGTCGAGCAGTTCCTCGTCGCGGATGACGGCGATCAACCGGGCCTGCGGGGCCCGTAACGTCAGCGTCCGGTCATAGAACCCGCGGCCGCGTCCCAGCCGTGCGCCGGTACGGTCGACCGCCAGCGCCGGCACCAGGACGACTCCGGCCGCGGCGACGGCTGTCGCCGGTAGCCACGGCCCCACCGGTTCCAGCAGACCGAATCGTGCGGTCACCAACAGCCCGGGCCGGTACTGGCCCCACTGCAGCGCCACCGCGGCGTCGTCGGCGGTGGTGCGCGCGACCGGGAGCAACACCCGGTCGGCGCGGCGCGCCAGCACATCCACCAGTTCGAGGGATCCTGGTTCGCTGCCGACCGGAACGTAGGCGCACACGGTGCCGCCGTCGATCGCCAGCGCGCCGACATGACCGGCCAGTGCGGCGGCCTGCCTCGCCCGGTCGACATCGGACACCGATCGACGCGCTGCTACCAGCCGTTCTCGCATTGCCGACTTGCCCGCGGTCGCCACGGGTTCAACGATAGGGTTTCAACGATGGCCACCCCACACACTTCGGTTCCGCGGACAGCGATCGTGCCCGCGGCCGGTTTGGGCACCCGTTTCCTGCCGGCGACCAAAACTGTGCCGAAGGAACTGTTGCCTGTCGTGGACACCCCCGGCATTGAACTGGTCGCGGCCGAGGCGGCTGAGGCCGGTGCCGAACGTCTGGTGATCATCACCTCCGAAGGCAAAGACGGCGTCGTCGCGCACTTCGTCGAAGACCTGGTGCTGGAGGGCACGCTGCAGGCCCGCGGCAAGGAGGCCATGCTGGCCAAGGTCCGCCGGGCGCCGCAGCTGATCAAGGTCGAGTCGGTCGTGCAGACCGAGCCGCTGGGACTGGGACATGCGATCAGCTGCGTGGAGCCGGTGCTGTGGGCGGACGAGGACGCTGTCGCGATTCTTCTCCCCGACGACCTGGTGCTGCCGACCGGCGTGCTGGAGACGATGTCGAAGGTGCGCGCTGAGTTCGGCGGTTCGGTGTTATGCGCCATCGAGGTGGCACGCGACGAGGTGAGCGCCTACGGGGTTTTCGACGTCGAGCCGGTGCCCGGCGCCGACAGCGACGTGCTGAAAGTCAAGGGCATGGTGGAGAAGCCGAAGGTCGAGGATGCGCCATCGCTGTACGCCGCGGCCGGGCGGTATGTCCTTGATCGCGCCGTTTTCGGTGCGTTGCAACGTATTCAGCGTGGCGCCGGGGGCGAGATGCAGTTGACCGACGCGATCGCGTTGCTGATCGACGAGGGGCATCCGGTGCACGTCGTCGTCCACCGCGGCTCCCGACACGACTTGGGAAATCCCGGCGGCTACCTCAAGGCTGCGGTTGACTTTGCCTTGGACCGTCCCGATTACGGGCCAGAGCTGCGGCGGTGGCTGGTGACCAGACTGGGTCTGGCCGAGGATTAGCAGGCCAAGCGCCTGGCTGAAACAGAAAGGCGCGTCGTGCGTTCGGTGGAAGAACAACAAGCCCGAGTGACGGCTGCCGCGGTGGCGCCGAGGCCGGTGCGCGTCGCGATCGCCGAAGCCCAAGGGTTGTTGTGTGCCGAAGAGGTTGTGACTGAGCGGCCGCTGCCCGGCTTCGATCAGGCCGCCATCGACGGCTACGCCGTTCGCAGCGTCGACGTACTCGGGGTGGGGGAGACCAACGCGGCCGACGAACAGCTCGACGACGAGGCACCCGATTCGGCGCCGGCCGGCGGCGGCGTGACCCTGCCGGTGATGGGCAGCGTGCAGGCCGGCGCCCGCACGCCGAGCAGGTTGCAGCCGGGCCAGGCCGCGCGCGTGCAAACCGGGGCACCGCTGCCGACGCTGGCCGATGCAGTGTTGCCGTTGCGCTGGACCGACGGCGGCCAGTCGCGAGTGCGGGTGCTGCGCGGGGTGCGCTCGGGCGCCTACGTTCGGCGCACCGGGGACGACGTGCAACCGGGTGACGTCGCCGTACGGGCGGGGACGATCATTGGCGCCGCGC
>NZ_JBYCLA010000452.1:0-3457 GCF_057473665.1 Mycobacterium sp. TH-M25 | reverse complement strand
GCCCCGTGGGGACCATTTCCATCGCGGTTCTCCTCGTAGAAGTTCAGACAGCTCAACTGTGGAGTGAGTTCCTCACCGTTGCGGTGATAGCCGAACGGCACCTGGATCTCGTCGGTGTAGGCGTTGCGCTTCCAAACATCGATCAGGTCGTGGGTCTCGATGTCACCGATGCCGAGTGCTTCGAAGAAGTCCGGAATGTGTTCGGGGGTGTCGATGACCGATTCCAGGCCGATTCCGTAGTTGCGGGGACGGTACCGGTACATGGCACGGGCGAAAGTGTCGGCGACCGGCAGTGACACCGAGTCCGCGGCGGCGCGGTCGAAGTCGTCGACCGTGGACACCCGCCCGTCACGCAGCAGAATGCGGCTCTTGATGTCGGAGACCAGATCCTGGCCGAATCGCACCACCAGCCAGGTCATCCCGGGCAGTCCACCGGCCATGTTCGCCGGCCAGGACACCACCGTGTCTGGCGTGTCGACGATCAGAAGCAGGTGCGGCAGCGTGACGTCGCCGGAGTCCGAGCGCATCCGCTCTATCTGGCTGGCGTGCATGACCGCGAACTCGTCAAGGCTTCGCCAGCTCAGTAGCCGGGCGCCGAGCCCTTTCTCCACCCGAGTCACGTCCTCGTTGTGTGGCAGCCACTTGATCCACTCCCACGACGTCGGATCGTCGGTGACGATCCCGATGTTCAGATCGCTGGGCCTGTGGTTGAACGCCAGTGACATCACCATCGCGCGCACGAGCCCGGTGCGCTCGTCTACGTCGCCACGTAGCGCATAGGACGGGTACTCGTTGAGACGCACGTCGATCGGCAGATTGGCCACCACCGACAGCGTGTTCATCGCCCGCGTGTAGCGGACCATCGTCGTCGGCTCCAACATCTCCGGCACCACATCGTCCCCGGCGATCAGCTTCGGATACAGCGGAGCCACACCGATACCGACACGTGCCCGCAGATATGGGTTGGAGGTCAGGTTCTTCACATCCGGGTCGGATTCATCCTCCGGCGGAACGACCCGGCCGATCTCCGGGTTCGGATCGGCTTGCCACATCTCGTCGGTACCCACCAGTGAGAGCAGATCGGCCGGGTGCGGGAAGCAGCGCGTGCGCAGGTCGTGCATTGCGCGACCCTGCTCGTGCACCTCGGACCGCCGCTCGCGCAGCTCCAGGTCGTATTCCTCGATCTCCTGGTCGATGTCGCCGGAACCGGAGCTCCCGTGGCCTCGCTGGCTCATCATCATCATCAGCATCATCAACATCATGGGCAGCGAGACCAGCATGGAGGTCAGAGCACGAACACCGAGTAGGGCGAACATGACGAACATGCCGACCATTGCCAGCACCATCACGTAGGGCAGGAACTTCATCCACGTAGGGCGGTGGTCGGGAGCCGGTGCGGCCAAAGGCTCCCGTATCTCTACACCTGTCGGCCCCAGCGAAACCGCGGGACGAGGGGGTGGACGGAAGATCGAGAACATATGGAGTCCTTTCGGTTTCGGCGTCAGTGACCGGACTGAGCGACGGGATCGGCGACAGGCTTCTCGGGCGTTTCAGGCGCCTTTTCAGGTGTGGTCTCCGGAGGTGGCTGACCAGCGGAGGTCGGCGGATTCGGCACCTGGAAAACCGGCGTGATGGTTCCCTGCATCACCTGGGCGTTCTTGATCGACAACGTCGCGCCGGGGGCATAGAGCCGGGCCACCGCCCAGGGGATCGGCGTCGGGGCGAGGGTGTCGAAACCGAGTGCTTTGACGGTCGGGTCATAGGAGACCTGGCCTCCTTTCCTGATCACGGCGTCGATCGGGAACCGGGTGCCAGTGGGATCGATCCACAGCAGCTGCTCGACGGCCACCGAGTCGGTGGCGGAACCGGTGGTGCGGGCATACCAGCCGTAGCCGGGACGGGTGATGGCGTCGGTGGCCTGTTCGGTGCTGCCGTTGTTGCGCAGCAGCCGCACCGCCGAGACTCGACCGGTCTCCGTCAGCGGCATCCGGGAACTGGTGAATATCTGGGTTCGTGCGGTCAACTCGCCGCGTGTCTTCGACCAGCTCCAGCACACCGCGGGCTCGCTGATCATCGTCGGCACCGACGACGGGAACCGGGCGTCGTCGACGATGTCCGCACGAGGCTGGGACTGGATCTGGGCCGGGTCGTCGACCAGCCGCTGCGCCGACCCGGTGTTGATCATCATCTGTGCCAGCACGGGGCTGACCAGCTGCACACCATGGGAACCGACTAAGTAGTAGGAACGGGCGCCAGAGGCGGTGGCAACGGTGAGTACGTCACCGATCGAGGAACCGGTGACCACCGGCGATGGCTGGCCGCGATCGGTCAGTGCCGGAGCGGTCAGCACCGGGGACGGCGTGATCGCCCCCAGAAGCGCCTCCGAGACCGTCAACGCTGCGTCGATCAGCGCCGGCGTCAGCCCGAGTGCCGCCTGAGCTGCGTAGTCGGTGCGGCCCACCTCGGCGCGGGTGTCGCGGTAAAGCAGCCACAGCTTCGAAGGATCGGTGACCGGTTTGACCAGAACCGCGCGGTTGACGACGAGACCGGTTCCGCCGTCGAGCATATCGGCGCCGGCGATGACCGCGGTCGTAATGTCCCCGCCGCGCCGCAGAGACAGTGGCACGGCGGTGTCACGCCAATCGCACACCGCCCACAATGCGGTGGCGTCGGTCCGCGGCGTGAGCAGGTTGGGAGCGTTGGGAATCCCCATCAACGGTCCCGTCGGCAGGCTGCGCAATGCCGCATCGGTAACGACCTTGGCCTCGTCGGGGCGGCCGACGATCAAACGGGCAGAAGCCAGGTTGGTGACCGGGTGCAGACGTCCGTTGAATAGAACGAACATGCCGCCGTTGCGGGTGGTCATGATTGCAGCTGCCCCCGCGTCGGGTTTCGGACTGACAAGTGAGGCGACGAACGCCGCTGCCAGGATCAGGCAACCGAGCACGACGCCGATCGACATGGCCCCCCGCAGCCGGGTCAGCGGCGACCCCAGTCCCCGCACGTCCTGCCGGGACAGGGCCTCGTCGACACGGTTCAATTCACGCTTGAACCCTTTGATCTGGCGCGACGTTGTCAGATACCACGGCACGGCGGTCCCCTTCAGTGGTGCGAGTTGCCTTGCTGCGGGCAGAGAGTGCTCTACAGGGGCCGCACGGGCATGCTGCGGCGCGAGTTCGGGACCCGGCGAACACTCCTGATATTCTCTAAAATAAAGAACCGATCGTTTGGAAGATGCCCATGCCGGCTACACGCGCGGCCACACGAGCCGCACCGAACCCACAGCGCACCACGCTGACCAACAGCACGCTTGGCGCCGCGATCCGGCGTTCTCGTCACGGACAAGGACTGCTGCTCGACGCACTGGCGGAACGGGCCGGAATCAACATCAAGGTCATGTCACGCATCGAGTTGGGCGAACGCCCCTGCCGCGTCGCGGAAATGGTGAGTATCGCCC
>NZ_JBYCLA010000451.1:0-6340 GCF_057473665.1 Mycobacterium sp. TH-M25 | reverse complement strand
TCACCATGCTGGTCCGAGTGCCGGGGCAGCCGGCCGCGGTGCGGGCGTTCACCGACACCGAGGCCGACGAAGCACGCCAGTACGCGGCCGCCACCGGAGGAACCGTTGTGCCGCTGCCACTTCCACCACCCACCGGGTACACCAACGACGCACACGGCAACCTCGTGCCCATCGACTCGCCCCGCCCGGCAACGGCCACACCCGAGCACACCGAACACGATGCCGCAGCCGACTGCTAGCCAGCAGGCCCGCCTGGATCTCTGGCCACGCGAGCACGACCTACCGCCGCGCTGGGACGGGCTGCCGGTGCAGTGGAGTCCGTGGAGCGACACCAGCGGCGTCATGATCTGCCCGCCGCCGCGCCACCCGGAGCGCTGCACCCACTGCGGCACCACCGAGGCCGCCATGATCACCATCGGTCGGATCTGGACGGAAAAGGCCACCGCGCCAACGGCGGTCGGGCGGGCCCGCCTACGCAACGGACGCCACCTCGTCGGCCTGCTGACCGCGTTCCGCTGCCCCGCGTGCGAACACGATCACGTCGTCGACCCCAATGGCGACTCATGGGATCTGGACGACACCGATTACACCGACGACGGCTCCTGGGACGTGACCGCCGGCATCTAGAACGACAGCTCCTCGGGCGGCAGGATCACCGTGAACGTGCCGTCGCGGGGCGGATCGTCGGGATCAAACCCGAACACATCACACAGGCAATCGTCCCCGCCCCACATCGAGCACAACTCTGCCCGGCAGCTGCTCATCGCGCCCCCTGGCCAGGCCGCCGGCGCATCCGCCGCCACCACCGCTCAACCGGGCCCGCGGTGTCCCCGCCGAAGGCGTCCATCTGCACGCCGGTGACGTGGGTGACCTCGACCAGCTGCCCTTCCTGCGTCGTCCGATACGACGTGCCGGCCGATGCGCCGCCGGCCTCGGTGAGCATGTCCACGATCCGCGTGCGGACCGCTTCCTGCTCGGCCTCCCACCACGCATCCACCGTCGCCAGGACGTGACTGTGCGCCGCCGACACCGGCCGCGGCGGCGGCACCTGCGCGCTCGCCGGCGTCCACCGCCCGATCTCGGGCAGCCACTGAGCCCACTGCTGCGCCAGCGCGTCGACCTCACCGGGCAACTGCGGGGTGACCGCCGCGTACATCGCCTGCACGAACGCCGCGTTGCGCAGATCGTCGACGTGCGGACCACTTGCCGGGCACGCCCGCGCGAACGCCATCACCGCGCGGGTCACCTCGAGTCCAGCAGCGAAGTCGGCCTCCATCGCCTCGACGGGCGGAACGGCCTCCGCAGCGGCCGCAGCGTCCATTTCCGCCTCCAGGCGGGTGTTCGCCTCAACCCAGCGCTCGTAAGCGCTTCCCACCGCAGCCAGGGCCTCGTATTCGGCGTATCTGCTCACCGCCGCCGCTCCCGATACCCGACGAACGCGCGCACCAGCGGATCGCTCAGGTCATACCAGGACGTCCGCTGATCCCCACCTGATTTCGACGCCGACACCCACCCTCCGGTCGTCAGCCGGCCCAGCGCCGATGCCGCCGCTTGACTCGAAACGCCCACCGCCGCAGCCAGATCAGTCACCGAGCGCGGGCCCGCCCCGCGCGCCAGCTCGACCACCAGGCGCTGCTGTCCCGCCGGCAGCTCCCACAGCCGAGGCCGGTAGAAGTCGACTAGGACGTCCAACAGCAGATCCGCCGCCGCATCAACGCGCAGCACAGACTCGCCGTCGATCACATCGGCGAGCAGCCGCCACACCCGCGGCCACCCACCGACCCGACGATGGATCTCCTCTACCGCCTCGAAGCCCGCCTCGGATGCCAGCACCACGTCCAGATCACCGCCGCGCCGCCGGGCGACACCCTCCAACAGCGCGACGGCATCCTGCACGGTCAGCGGCTGCAGACGCTCGATCATGAACGACCCGTACCACGGGAACATCCGCGACGAGACCCCCTCGAAGAGCGCCGGCGCCGACCCGACAACCATCACCGCCGCCGACGTCTCCACCCACGCCCGAAAACTGCCCTGGCCCTGCGCGCCGAGCGCGGCGAACACCCGATCAAGGTTCTCGATCACCAGCAGCACCATCCGCCCGCCGGCCGCATCCGTGATCGCCTGCTCGATGCCCACCGGATCCCCGACACCCCGCAACGCCCGCGCCCGCTGCAAGACGTCGGGCCCGATGACACCCGCGGCCTCGACCAGCAAGTCGACGTAACGCCCTATCGCGAACGACGATTCGGGAATGACCACCGGCAGCACCGCGCCACTCGTCACCGGATCCCGCAGCGCGCGTCGCAAGGCCAGGTGCAGCGCATGCGTCTTGCCGGAGCCGCTGGGACCCACCAACATTGTGTGCGGGCGCGATCCCTCGCCGGCGGCCGTCCTGATCCGCTCGACCAGCACTCGGCTAGTCACATCCGAACCCACGGTCAGCGCATCGAACTCCGCATCACTCAGCAGCGACGGCGTGAACACCGGCAAGCTGCGCACCGCGACATCGCTCATCGCCAGTCCACCGCCACCGCCAGCGCGGCGCACACCGCGCGCATCCGATCGTCAGCCAACCGGCCCAACCGCGAACCCAGCGCCGCGATAGGTACGGATTCGACGAGATCGAGATTCACCACCGCACGCTCAGGTACCGGATCGGCGTCCGGCTCCAGTACCACCTCGCTGGCCAGTCCGCGCACCGTCGTCGTGCACGGCGCCACCAGCACCCGACGCAGCCGCGGGATCGCCACATCACGCGACAACACCACCACCGGCCGAGACGGCGCATCAGCTGTCTGGCACCACCACAACTCCCCGCGCGCCGGCACCGTCATCGTCGACCCGCCGCGTCCCGCCACCCGGCGACGTCACCCCACGCGTCGGGCTCATCGGCCGGGTGTTCGTCGTAGGCCGCGTAGCTCGCGTCGACCTCGGCAGCCCGGTTCGCGGCCAACAACGCCGACAACGCCTCGTCAAACAGCGCATGATCCTTCGCGCCGGCCATCAACGTCCGCGCACGCTCCAACAGGTCGGCGTCAACCGTGGTACTCACCCGTGCGCGCGGCATGCCACAAGTGTGGCACGAACACGCGACACCGCACCGAGCGTCAGCTGTCACCACGATCGGCAAGCAAATCCTCCACCAGAACCTCGCATACCTCGGGACCACAACCCAGCAATAAACCTCTTGCGTTGTACAACCCAAAGGTTTTAGGCTGGGGCGATGGCCTGGACAGTGGACGTCAGCCGGATCGCCGACTGGCTCGAAGGCCTCGACGACCGCAGCCATGACTTGGTAATCGCCGCCCTGGAATTGCTCGCTGAACGCGGACCGCTACTGGGGCGTCCCCTAGTGGACACGATCACAGGCTCACGACACAACAACATGAAAGAAATTCGACCGGGCAGCGCTGGTCGCACCGAACTGCGAGCACTATTCGCGTTCGACCCGCAACGGATAGCGGTCTTGCTGGTCGCCGGAGACAAGAACGGCCAATGGAAACGCTGGTACGACGAAAACATCCCCCTGGCCGACGACCGATTCGACGAACACCTAGCCGCAACAGCCCCGGTACCCAAGAAGCAACCCCGGAAAGGATCCAAGAAGCGATGACCACCCTCGACGAGTGGCTGACCAAACGGCCCGCCAATCGGGCCGCTGTGGACGCCCACAAGATCCGCATGCGCAGCGAGCTACGCGCTTACGCCCTCCGTGAACTCCGCGAGGCCCAAGGCCTCACACAGACCGACGTTGCCGCCCTGCTCCACGTCAGCCAGAACCGCATCAGCGCCCTCGAACGCGGCCAGCTCGAACACACTCAGATCGACACCCTGCGCCGCTACATCGACGCCCTCGGCGGTCAACTGCGCATCGAGGTCGACCTCGGCGACGAGCGCATCCAAATCGCTTAGACCCACCTGGACTGTTCGAGGACTCCGAAGCCCAGCTCGCAGCACACTCGCCGCGCTAAGCGACCCAGGCGGGCTATGCCACGCCCGCCGCAGCAGCGGGATGCAGCGGCGCACCCGCGAGCCGCGAGGCGTACAGCAGGTCCGCGCACCCGTCGACGGTGTTGAAATCCCGAAGACACAACACGACCTCGGCCGCCCGCGCGGTCGCCAGCACCCGCGCCGCCGACTCAGCGCCACCCGCGCCGGCGTTCTTCATCGCCGTCTGATACTCGATCAGCGACATGAACCGCTGCTTGGCGACATCGGCCCACAGCGCGTCGTCGATCGGCTTGCGCTGCTCGAAGAGGTCGATCACTCGGTCGGTGGCCCGACCACTCAACTGCGCCGCACTGGCGGCCATCTGCGAGTGCCGAGCCGCCACCTTCAGTCGGTCCCGCTCGTCAAAGGTGTTGACCACACCCCACTCCCACGGCATCGCGACCGCGCACCGGTGCAGCAGCGACATGTCCAGACCCGTGGACCGCTCCACCTCGCGCGGGTTCACACTGACCGGCCGCGCACCCACCGCACCGGCCCAGTCGATGACTTGACCCATCGGCAACGACGACGCGATCGCCAACACCCGCGCGCCCGGCGCTGCCTGCTCGCGGGCCTCGGCCTGCCGCACAACGGTTTCCAGTGGATTGGCGCCACCGGCGTCAGCAGCGGAGGCCCACAACTGGTGGCCGACGATTGGATCGGTCACTGACATCCGCACGTCCTGCGGGATCCGGACTCCGAGCGGGATGTAGCTGGCACCCTCACTGGTGGCCAGCCACGCTGAAATCGTGCCGCCACGCTCCCAAATCACCGACGCCGCATAGTGAATCTCGACGTAACCGCTGCCCAGCGTCTGCGCCACCAACGCGGTAATGACATCACGCCCCGCGTCCATCGCCTGCTCGAAGATCACATCACCGTCGGCGCCGCCGGCGCCGATCCCACGAATCCCCGGCCCCTGCACCGCGACCGGCGCCAACGACGCCCCAGCCGCCCCGGCAGACGGCGCGCCCGCACCACCCACCGGCACAGCGCCAGCGGCCGGCGACGTCGGCGGCGCAGCACCCGCGGCCGGCGGAGCGCCCGTCACAGGACTCACCGGTCCGAGCCCACCAGCCGCCGCCGGCGGAGGAGGCATCATCCCCACCGGAGGCGCAGCCGCCGTACCGACCGGACCGCCCACCGACGCCGGCGACGTCGCCGCCGCAGGTCCCGCAGCGGGCGCCTGAGCAGCCGCCTGCGCTACGTTGTTCGCCACATTGGCACCGACATTCGTTGCGGTGCTCACGGCGTTGCTCGCGGTGTTGATCGCGCCGGACGCCATGCGCGCCGACGACTCCGCCAACCCGGAGCCCAGGCTGGCCAGACCCGGAGCCCGCCCGGCGGCCGCGTTCGCAGCACTGCCCGCGCCCGCACCACTCCCCGCGTTCGCGCCGCTGGCGTTCGACAGCTGACTCGACTGAGCCGCGCTCGCCGGATTACTCGCAGTGCTACTACTGGACGCCGGCGACGACGACGAAGCCGGCGACGAACTACCCGAGGACGCCGGCTTCATCATCTGCCCAATCACCGACGCCGGATTACTACTCCCACCCGAACTCGGCGACGACGGAGTAGACGGTGCCGAACTCGGCGGCGCCGACGTTGAAGGCTTCGCCGCCTCATGCGGCTCGATCTTGTCGGGCTGTTTGAACGCGGTCTGCTGCACCGTTCTATCGGTCGAAGTCTGCGGATCCGGTTGAGCTTGTTGCTCGGACGTAGCCTGGCTCGGGTCAAGCGCATTTCCCTTAAAGAAATCGACAGGCTGCGCGTTGCCATTGGTGTCTTGCGGCAGCGCCGGCGGTGGAGCGGCCGGGAGGCCGCCTCCGGGCAAGCCGGGCATGCCGCCGGCCTCCGGCAACAAGTTGTTAGCGAAGGGGGCTGACCACTGAGAGATGTCCGTGGACAACGCCGTGACGGTGCCCGCGGCGGCCGCATCCCGCGCCTGAGCATCCGCCTTGGCTGTAGCGACAATTGCTGCGATTGAGCTCTGTAACTGCGCCTCGATGGCAGCGATCGCGGCAGGTGCGGTCAGTGGGGCTGATTGGAGCGCAACGGCCTTCGCCTTCTCGGCGTTGTCCCGTGATGTCTGAACATTCTCTTCGGCCTGATTGACGATTTCGACGAGATCCTGCTTCGTGGACTGCAGCTCGTTCGCGGCCCAGTGCGCCTTCTTCGAGATGTGGCGATAGGCCTCAATGCGGTTCTGCAGCGCAGTCTCTCGGCCCTGGGCTAGTCCACGCGCAGCGTCGATGAACGCGCCCTCCATCGGCGCCAGAATCTGTTTGATGTCCATCTGGACATCGAGTTCCTTGAACAACGTATTGGCGGCCTGCGAAAATGCCAT
>NZ_JBYCLA010000450.1:0-5942 GCF_057473665.1 Mycobacterium sp. TH-M25 | reverse complement strand
GATCCCAGGCCCCCGCAGCCGCCATCAGCGGCCCCGGCCCCGCACCCGCATACATCCGACCCGAGTTCACCTCCGGCGGCAACACCGCAAAATCCACAGCGAAAACCTCCTAATAACCCGACGCGGATTTATGTTCATCGATTTGCCCGAGCTTGCTATGAAGAAAGAAATCAGCTGCCCAAGGCTGTCGTACACTCAAATCTAAATTTTTTTCGCCCTTGCCCGGCGGATCCTTCGGGGCATGTTGTCGCCGCTCCCGGCAGCGCTCATAGCTCCGGTGGCCGCGCAGCGACCAAGCGGCTGTGCCAACGCGCTGCCGGGCCGACAATGACTCCATCTTGTGGGGTCCTTTCACGCCCAGCTGGAGCCGACGGCGCTATCGGTGGAGGCCATATTGTTGCCTGCGGTCTGCACCTTTTGGCCATGGGCGTTGGCTTGCTCGTAGATAACCTGGAAGTTGCGGCCCAACGCGGTAATGAACTCCTGACACGCCACGGAGCCCGAACCGCCCCAAAAGTCACCGGCCGCAAGCACATCACGGACGATGGCCTGATGCTCGGCCTCCAACGAGGCGGCTTGAGCGCGAATCAACGCGCCATGGGCGTCAACGTCGCCGAACTGATAGTTGATCGTCATTTCGTGGTTCTCCTCATTAACGGGTCAGCTGGACAAAATCTGCTGGGAGGCTTGCTCTTGCGCCTCGTAGTTGTTGGCGTCGCGGATCAGCCCGTCGCGCACCCCATGCAGCATGTTGACGATGTTGCGGAACGCGGTGTTCATCTGGCCCATGGTGTCGTGCGAGGTCGCCTGGGCGGTGCCGTTCCAGCCGGAACCGGCAATGTTAACCGAGGACGCATACATCTTGCGGGCCTCGTCCTCCACCGTCTGCGCGTGCACATCAAAACGGCCCGCCATATCCCGCATGGCATTCGGATCCGTCATAAACCGTGTAGACATCTCAACCTTCCATTAGTCGAAACTTTTAACTGAATTCAAGATGTAGCAGCCCGTATTGAAGCTGCCTTCGAACTAGCTTTTGGTTATCTAGACCGCTAAAACATCGGTATTTTCCCCTTTCGCCTAACCGGCCGCGACCGCGTTAGCAGCCTCCGTAGCCGCGTATGAACCTGCACTGGTGCCCAAGGTGTTGACGAACATTTCATGAATCGCCGCGGCCTGGGCACTAACCGTCTGATAAATCTGAGCGTGCGCCACGAACTGCGCAGCCACTAACGCCGAGACCTCGTCGGCAGCCGCGGGGAGAATCCCCGTCGTTGGAGCGGCGGCCATCGCATTCTGAGAGGTCACCGCGGAACCGATGGTACTCAAATTCTCGGCCGCCGTTGATAAGGCTTCTGGTTGGGTAGTTACAAACATCACTTGAACTCCGTTCTCTCCGGACAGGTTCGCCAACCTAATCGGATGGTTATGTCATCGCCGTCACAAACCCGTTACACCGTAGTTAAACTTTCAGGGGTCATGCCCGGTCGCGCGCCTACCGCTTTGTTTACGCTGGTCCGCCAACATGCCTACCGCAACATCCGACATGTAACCCTTGATCCTCCTCACCTCCTCTTGCTCATCCTCCACAGCCACACCTTTACCCGTACTGGCGACTCCGCGAGTGGCACCACGGGCCGAGGTGTGGCGCGCGTCACGGTATCCTATCGCTGTGACTTCCGTCAAGCAGACGATATAAATCGAGCAATCGGGTAATCCGGCTCGAGCATCGGCGGTCGCATCGGCGCAGATCTCGCTCGGCAACCATCCAGTAGCTGTACTACCACTAGCAGTGCGCCATTCTTGGTCTGTCGCGCCAGCCTCGGTAGTTGGATCCGCTTGTGCGGGAAAGCTTCTGCGAGTACGACAAGCATAGCTCCCGCCAGCTCAACCTGGGAGGCACGGCATTTGCCGACCCAGAGCCGAAACAGCACCGGCAGGCAGATCGGATGGCTGCAAAACGGCAGCCGCATCACGAACCGGGCGGTCACCCACCGGTTGCCCCGAGCCAGTGTACCGGGTCCTTGCGCGGCTCTGGCATCACAACGCGTGACGGTGGCTGAGGCCCCAGGGTTTGGTCGGCAAACCCGCGCGACGTGAAGATATTAGATTTGAAAAATCAGGGTCAGAGCAACCCGAGTAGTTGCAGGTCTGTGACGTACTTGACGATGATCGGCGCCGAGACGTGTGGAATGTCGTTGTACGGGCCGATTTTCGCGTCCCGCACCGCAGCGCGGAACCGGTCGGTTGGGGCAAGCGAACCGCGGAGCGGGGTCTGTGGCTTCTGGTAATTATGCAGCAGCGGCAGCAGCGAGTAGTGGCGCTGCTTTTCTGGCAAAGCCCGCAGGCTCGTCTCGAACCGCTGCAACCATTCGGAGTAGTCAGCGATCCGCTGGATGGAATACCCAGCGTCGATCAGCCAGTCGACGTACTCATCGAGCCCGATGCCGTCGTCGTAGGCGTTCATCACGTGATAGGTCTGGTATCCCTCGATCTGGGCGCCCAGCGTGGCGATAGCCTCTGCAATGAACTCGACCGGTAGGCCGTCGTAGTGCGTACGCTGCCGGTTGCCCTCGGCGTCGAGCTCGTAAAACGAGCCGGGCGCGATCCCGGTGGCGACCAGACTCAGCATCAGCCGGGTGAACATATCCGGCAGGTTGAGCTGGCCCGCGTAGCTGGTGTCGGCCAGGATCATGTCGCAGCGCAACACCGCGACTGGCAGATCGCACAGATCGTGGGCCTCGGCCAGCAGCACCTCACCGGCCCACTTGCTGTTGCCGTAGCCGTTGGCGTAGCCGTCGTTGACCGCCCGGGCGGGGCTGATCACCCGAATGTCGGCGTCCTCGACGAACTTTCCGGGTCGGATCTGATCGCCCACCCCGATTGTCGACACGTAGGTGTACGGCTTGATCCTGGTGGTCAACGCGACGCGGATCAGCTCGGCGGTGCCCACTACGTTGGGGCCGAACAGCTCGCTGTGCGGCAGGACGTGGTTGACCAGCGCCGCCGGGTCGATGATCAGGTCGACGGTGTCGGCCAGCCGCTGCCAGATCTGTTGGTCTAGGCCCAGGTTGGCCTCGCTTTTGTCGCCGGCAATAACCTCCAGGCGATCGGTGGCGAGCCCTCTGTAGTGCTCCAGCAGTTCCGGGTCACCGCTGTCGAAGGTGTTGTCCAGCCGGGCCCGCGCCTCCTCGTCGGTCTTGGCCCGCACCAACGCGATGACCTTGCCATCGACCAGGTCCATCCGCTCGAGCCATTCCAGCGCCAGGTAGCGGCCCAAAAAGCCGGTGGAGCCGGTCAGCAGCACCGTGCGGACCTCGCTGGCAGGCCCGGGCAGGTTCGGGGCGGCGGCCAGGGTCCCAACGTCGAGGAACTTGTCCAGCGTCAGGTCGGCCGCGCGCACCTCGGTCACGTCCCGGCCGTGCACCGAGCCGAAAGTCGGTCGCTTGGAGCCTTGGCGCTCGGCCTCGATGTAGTTGGCGATGGACCGCAGGTCCGACGCCGGGCTGACGATCACGCCCACCGGAACGTCGATGTCGAAGATCTCGCGCAACAGATTGCCGAATGTTAACGCCGACAACGAGTCTCCACCCAGATCGGTGAAGTGTGCGTCGGGTGCCAGTTCGGCGGTCGACGCACCCAGCAGCGCAGCCGCGGCACGGCTGATCGTCTCCAGCACCGGTCGGTCAGTGCCGCTGCGCCGCAACGCGCGCAGTTCGTTGGACTGTCCTTCGTCGAGCTCGGCGTAGAGCTGTTCAAGCCGCTCGCCGTAATGCTGCTTGAGCTTGGGCCAGGCCAGCTTGCGGATACCGGTCAGCAGACCGTTCTCCAGTGAGAACAGAGTGGTCTCGATCAGGAAGTCGCGCGGCACCTCGTAGGACTGCAGGCCGGCCTGCTTGGCCACCGCCTGCAGCGACTCGGCGATGCGGGGCTTCAGCTCCGCGGAATCGAAGCGCGACAACGCATCTTCGGTCGGAACTACGACCGCCAGCAGGTAAGAGTGCGCGCCGTTGCCGTAGATGTAGATCTGCCGCACCAGCGGACTGGTGCCGAAAGTCGCCTCCAGGTTCGCCAGCGTGACGAACTCGCCCTGGGCAAGTTTGAGCACGTTGTTGCGCCGGTCGACGTACACCAGCCGGTCGGGGCCCACTTCGGCCACCACGTCGCCGGTCCGGTAGTAGCCGTCCTCGTCGAATACGTTGGCGGTGACCTCCGGGCGCTTGTAGTAACCCGGAAACATATTCTCGGTCTTGAGCAGCAGCTCACCGCGCGGATACGGCCGGTCAGTGTGGAAGTAACCCAGATCCGGGACGTCCACCAGCTTATAGTCAATGACCGGCGGGCGCTGCACCGCCCCGTCGAGTAGGACCATCCCGGCCTCGGTCGAGGCGTAGCCGTCGAGAACGTGCATCTCCAGCATGGACTCGATCCAGGTCTTCAACTCCGCCGAAATGGGGGCGGAGCCGGTCATCGCGAAGATGAACCGCCCGCCTAGAAGATGCTGACACTGCTCAGCCATGACCTCGGCTTCGACTGCGGCGTGGTGGGGGCCGCCGGCCCGCTCAGCCAGGCGGCGATCCACTTGGCTTTGGAACTCACCGAACAGCATCTCCCAGATCCGCACCACAAAGTTCAGCTCGGTCGGCCGCACCAGCGCAAGGTCTTCCAGCAGCGTCGACAGGTCGCTCTTGGCGCTGAAGTAGGCCGTGCCGCCGTTGCCGAGCGTGCCGTACAGGATGCCGCGACCCATCACGTGGCTCATCGGCATGAAGTTGAGCGTTATCGACGCCGCGTTCGGCCCGAACCGGTTCCGGTTGTTGCGCAGCCACATTTTGGTCACATTGTTCTGCGGATACATCGCACCCTTAGGTGCACCGGTGCTTCCGGAGGTGTAGA
Organism: Mycobacterium sp. TH-M25; assembly: GCF_057473665.1. NCBI lineage: Bacteria > Bacillati > Actinomycetota > Actinomycetes > Mycobacteriales > Mycobacteriaceae > Mycobacterium > Mycobacterium sp. TH-M25. Next base: position 1,046 of record NZ_JBYCLA010000450.1, on the reverse strand, counting down.
TGAGCAGCGCCAACGCGTCCTCGGGCACCTCGGCCGATGGGGCCGGAAGTGCCTTGCCGCGTTCCAGCACCTCCGTCAGTGTCTCCACGATGACCTGGCTGTCCGCCAGGCGCGCGCAGGCCGCCTCGAACGCCTCGCGGTGGTCGTCGACCTGCCGGTGGTAGTCGAACACCACTAGCCGGACCGGGGCGGGGCCGCTCTCGACCAGCTCGACTGCATCGGAAATGTAGTCGATGCTGGCCGCGATCACGACAGGCCCGGTCTCGGCAACGATGGGCTGCAGTGCAGCGATCGCCGCGCTGGCCTGCAGCGGAACCGACACCGCGTTGATCTGGCCCAGCGCAATGTCGATTGTCGCGTAATCCACGCTGTTGAAGCCCAGCACACAGACGCGGTCGCCGGGTGACACCAGGCCGTCGACCCAGGCGGCTGCCACCGCGCCGACGCGATCGGCCAGTTCGCGGTAAGTGATCGTGTCGAAGCGGGGCAGCAGCCGCAGCGATGTGCGGCCGGACCGCGGATCTTTGACGAACTCAACAGCGCGCCGGCCGAGAGCGGGCCGGTCCGCGTAGCCCTTGAGCACGGTCTGGACAACCTGCGGCAGACGCAATCCGGGTTCGTGCACCGCCGCGGCGACGTTCGGATCGGGACGGGCGGCGGCGAACTCGGGGTCGGTGGCAGTTAAGTAGGCAATCCGGCCTTCGAGGCGCTCTTCGTCGGTTTGGGTTGACATTCAAGTCCTCTCGCAAGTTCGGACGTAGCAGATTTACGGCGGACCGTTGTGTCCAACGGATAAAACGTTAGCAACGCTAAACTTCCCCGGCAACCACGGTGCCGCCGGGCTTCCTGTGAGATCGGCCACCGGTGGATCGGCTGATGGCTTATATGGTCGACTGCAGCCGTAGTTCGGGGCTGGGGTGTTTCGGCGTGTCTGCGCTGGTAGGAGCGGTGGCCGGGGCATTGTTCGGAGTTTGTGAACACATGCGAATATGCCGCGGCCCCCGCGGCTGCCAGCGTAGACCCTGACCGGTGGTGGGCGCAGTTCT
>NZ_JBYCLA010000449.1:0-7680 GCF_057473665.1 Mycobacterium sp. TH-M25 | reverse complement strand
CCCTTTAAGACCCCACGCTTCGTGGAGTTCATCGCGGAAATGCCCAAAACCCCGACATCAAAAATCCAGAAGGCCAAGCTACGCGCCACGCCGCCCGGCGCGGAACGCTACGACCATGAGGCGGATTGAATCGATGACCTCGTGGACCGATCCCATGGCCGATGACCATACTGCCGCGGCCCGACAGTCGGCCGTCGACCAGCAAGTGGCAGTTATGCACAGTTGGCGCTTTATCCACAAACACCGAATTGACGAGTGCTGATCGAAACTTTGTTCGATAGCCTGTCCGCATGAGTTCCGTCGAGTCAGCACTTCCCGTGGATGCGGCGCGCGGACAGATTCGCGCCGACCTCGAGCTGATCGACGCCGCCTACGTCCGGCTTCGCGGAACGTCGACTGATCTGGTGGGCAACGCTTTCCGCGTCCAGGTCGCCGAGCGACTGGAGACGTTGGGCCGACTCAACCGCGGGCTGTCGTACCGCATGTTCGCCGAAATCGCCGATCCCGCGGACGGGCCGGACGACCCCGCGCTGCCGTCTGACGTCGCCATACGCCACCTGCTGGGCTCGCGTCTGCGGATCACCGCCGGCGAAGTCAAGCGTCGATTTCGCACGGCGGTGCGAATTTCCCCGCGACGCTCGCTGACCGGCCCAGCCCTGCCGCCGGAATTGCCGGCGTTGGCGAAGGCTGTCGCAGAAGGCGCGCTCGGTGACGACCACATCGCCGCGGTTACCCGGGCCTTGGACGTGCTGCCGTCGGCGGTCAGCGTCGGCGATCACGAAAAAGCCGAGCGCACGCTGGTCCGCCACGCCAGGAACCAGGACGCCAAATTCGTTGCCGCGGTGGGCGAGCGGATTGCCGACTGTCTCAATCCCGACGGCAATTTCTCCGACGAAGACCGGGCGCGGCGCCGCGGCGTGATGCTGGGCCGGCAAGGTATCGATGGCATGAGCCGCCTGAGCGGATGGCTGGATCCGGAGGCGCGCGCCTATCTGGAGGCCGTCACCGCGGCCGTGCGACCAGGTCGTCATGTGCCGCAGACGAGCGACGGCTGCCCCGACGAAACCGATCGCCGCACGCCTCCACAGCGATGCCACGATGCACTGAAACTCGGACTGCGCCAGGCGATCTCCTCAGGAGCGCTGGGGTCCCATCGCGGCGTCCCGGTCACCGTCATCGTGACGACGACGCTGGCCGAACTCGATCGGGCCGCTCGCGCGGTCGCCGATCCGCATGTCGCGATGCCGCCACCGGCACGCACCGGCGGAGGCAGCCAACTGCCGATGCGCGACCTGATCCGAATGGCCGGCGACAGCATCCACTACCTGGCTGTGTTCGAGGATCACTCAGAACGTCCGCTGTACTTGGGCCGTAGTAAACGCATCGCGACACTCGACCAGCGCATCATCTGCTACGCCCGCGACGGCGGATGCACCCGGCCCGACTGCCTGGAACCCGGGTACCATTGCGAAGTCCACCACGGCAAGGACTGGGCCAACGGTGGTCGCACCGACGCAGACAGCCTGTATTTCCTCTGCGCGCCGGATCATTCCGAGGTGACGTCCGGAAACGTCACGACGACGATCACCAACGACGGCCGACTCGCCTGGGGCGACGGCACCGGGCCTCCACGAGTCAACCGGATTCACCACCCCGACGAGTTACTCGACGACGAAAATGACCCGTGAAATGTCCCGGCAACGTGCCGTACGCGTCGGCCGGGACGGTAGGGTCGGGCGTCGGAACGGACGCGAGGTGAGAAGCATGGTCAAGGGCACAAACCTGCTGGGGGAAAGCGTGTTGACCGTTGAGGACGAGCAGTAATGGCAAAACTTTCCGGATCCATCGATGTCCCGCTTTCGCCCGACCGGGCCTGGCAGCATGCGTCCAACCTGTCCCGCTTCAAGGAGTGGCTGACCATCCACCGGGTGTGGCGCAGCGCGCTGCCCGATCAGCTGGAAAAAGGCATGGTGATCGAGTCGATTGTCGAAGTCAAGGGCATGCCCAACCGGATCACCTGGACGATCGTGCATTACAAGCCGCCGGAGTCGATGACGCTCGACGGTGTCGGCGTCGGCGGTGTCAAGGTGAAGCTGCTGGCCAAGGTCAAGCCCAGCGGCGACCAGTCGGTGGTCAGTTTCGACGTGCACCTCGGCGGGCCGGCGCTGTTCGGGCCGATCGGCATGATCGTCGCCGCCGCGCTGAAGAGCGATATCAATGAGTCACTGCGGAACTTTGTGACGGTCTTCGCGCCGGCCTGAGCGGCTATTGTCGCACTATGGCCCGCCCGAGCCCTGGTTGGATGGTCGCGCTATTCGCTGCGGCGGTGTCGGTGAGTGCCTGGCTACCTTGGCTGACGACAAGCAGCGGCGGCGGCGGCTGGGCCAACGCGATCGGCGGCAGCGTCGGCAGCCTTCATTTGCCGCACGCCTTCGGCCCGGGTCAGTTGATCGTTGTGCTCGGGTCCACGTTGCTGGTGGCGGGCGCCATGGTCGGCCGCGGACTGGCGGTGCGGCCGGCATCGGCTGCGGCGCTGGTGATCTCGTTGGTCGAGATTGCGCTGATGGTGCGGTACTACGCCGTCAACGTGAAGCCGCCGGTGTCTGCGGCCTACGGTCTCTACGTCGGTGGTGTCGCGGCGGCCGCGGCGGTGTTGTGCTCGGTGTGGGCGCTGGCGGCAGCGCTGCGCCGCTAGTCCGACGTTACGGTGCTGATGTGCGCGCCCTTCAACGGCTGGGCGCACTGGTCGCAGGTCAACTGCCCGACAAAGGTTCGGCCGCAGCCGCGGTGGGTGAGTAGCACTGCCGGGCCCTCGGGCGCCCGGAACCACTGCTGCCCGCATTGCAAGGCGGCGATGATGGCCGGGAAGAGTGCCCGGCCCTTCTCGGTGAGCCGATAGTTGCCGTCGCGTGACGTGCACAGCACGCCGTTGGCGCACAACGTCTGCAATCGGCCGGACAGCAGCGACGGTGGAGCCTTGAGCTGCGTCTGGAAATCCGAGAACCGGCTGGTACCCAAGAAGGCACACACCAACACGGCAGCGGCCCAACGGTTCCCGAACACGCTCATGGTCTCCGGAAACAACCCGGCTTGGCCGTCACTCGATCGGCGGCGGTTCGTCCCATCGGGCACCGAACGTGGCCATGACCCGCTCGGGCCCCAGCGCGCCGCCACGTCCTTTTCGGTCACCGCCTCTCCGCAGGCCCGGCAGGTCAACGTCGGTGCGAAGTAGCTGCCGCACTGGGTGTGTCGCATGCCCGGAAGCCGGTTCACCTGGTCGGGAACCCAGCGCCGCTCCCATTCCCAGATCGACAACAGCACCGGCCAAAACGCGCGTCCGCGTTGGGTGATCAGGTATTCGGCGCGTACGGGCCGCACCTGGTATTCCTGGCGGTCCAGCAGGCCACTGTTGGTCAGTACCTGCAACCGGTTGGCCAGCACCGTATTCGAGATAGGTAGACGCTTTATGAAATCGCCGTACCGAGTCGCGCCCAACAATGCTTGCTGGATGATCAGCAACGTCCACTCGTCGCCCAGCAGACCCAGGACGCGGCCGACCGCGTTGGTGCCGCCACGGTCCAGAGCCGTGGGCTCAGACGTCATGCCAACGGCGCAACAGCGAGCCCGCCGCCCAGGTGGCGTGGGTTCCGCTGGAAACCCGTTCGGGCAGAGCAAGTTTGCACACCGGGCCGTCGCTGAAGCGGGCGGCGTCGAAGATCACGCAGTAGGAGGCGTCGGCAGCCATGTCAGTAGTCAGCGTGATCAGGTAGCCGTCGTCTTCGGCGGCGGGTTTCGGCCGGGGCGCCATCGCGGCCTCGCTGCCGTACACCCCTTCGGCAAAACGGTAGTGCTGCTCGCCGCCGGTACGCAGATCGTGTTTGACCAGTCCGTCGAACAAGAACCACCCCGGCTTGCCGGCTGCGGCGTAGGCGTAGCGGTAGTTCGCCGCGGCGTAGTCGGGGTTGATCGTGCCGAATTCGCTGACCGAATCCGACATTTGCTCCTCGGCGACTTGACCGGTGACCAGATTGAATCGCCACCGGTGCAGCCGGGTCTGCAGGCGATCCAAGGCCAGGAAGCGAAACAGCTTGTCCCAGTTGTTGCCCCCGGTGTCGACCGGTTGCGGTGCGCCTTCGTAGAAGCCGTCGAGCACAATCTCGTCGCCGTCCTCGTAGGCGTTGGTGAAGTGCAGCACGAACGTCGGGTCGGCCTCGAACCAGCGGATGTCGTCGGTGCTGCCGCGCCGCGGCACCACTGCGAAGCGCGACGGCATGTCCGGGTAGAACCGCGGCAGGTGCACGTCCTGCCGTAGTAGCTCTGGATCCCAGAACAGCGGGAAATCGTTGAGGATCACGTAATTTTCGGTGAAGGCCATGTCGTGTGGCAGCCGTGGTCCGGGCAACGGGATGTCGATGTAGTGTGCCAGGTGGTTGCTCTCGTCGACGACGCCGTAATGCATGTACGGCGCCTGCTTGCTGTAGTTGAAGAACAGCAGCTCACCGGTTTTCGGGTCGACCTTCGGATGAGCCGAAACGCCCCAGTCGACCGGAAACGTGCCGTTCCAGGTCTCCTTGCCCAACGTGTCGGCGGAGAACGGGTCGACGCGATACAGGTCGCCGCACTGGTAGAAGCTGGTCAGCGCGATGCCGCGGTGGACGATGACGTCGGTGCTGGAGGCGTCTTTCATCCGGGTGCGGGCGCCGCAGCCGCCGTCGCGCCTGGCCAGTTGCACCGGCTCGGCCAGCCCCGGCCACAGCGGCTCGCCCGCCTCGTTCTCGGCGAGGAAGCCATCGGTGCGGACAAAACGGTTGCGGTAGAACGCTTTTCCATCGCGGAATCCGACGATGTGCAGCATGCCGTCACCGTCGAACGGGTGGTAGGTCTTCAGCGCCGGATGCAGCGGGTTCTCGGTGTTGCGGAGGTAGACGCCATCGAGGTCGCGGGGGATCTCGCCCTCCACGGCGACCAGGTTGTCGGCGTCCCATTCGGTGGTCTGCGGCCGCCAGGGACCGGTCCGGTACGGGTGGTCGTCGTCCTCGGGCAGCGTCGACAAAAACTTGGCGACGACTGCTACATCATCCATCAGCTTGCCTCGTCGACCACGAAGCTGACGGTGGTGGCGGTGCTGCCGCCGAAGTTCAGCGTGCCAAAGGTTTTCGCGTTCTCGACCTGATAGTCGCCCGCCGCCCCGCTGACCTGTTTGGCCGCGTCGACGAGCATCCGGATTCCCGACGCACCAACCGGATGGCCGCCGCCGATCAGGCCGCCGCTCGGGTTGATGGGCAGCCGTCCGCCGATCTCGATCTCGCCGTTCTCGATCGCCTTCCACGACTCGCCGGGTCCGGTCAGGCCGATATGGTCGATCGCCAGATACTCACTGGGAGTGAAGCAGTCGTGGACCTCGATGCCCTGCAGATCGTCCAGGGTGACTTTGGCGCGCCGCAGCGCGTCCAGCACCGCCGCGCGCACATGCGGCATCACGTAGGGATGGTCGGCGGCGCGGTCGAGTTTCTGCTGCAGGCCGAGGCCGACGGTGCGGTGTCCCCAGCCCGCGATGCGGGCGATCGGCCGCGCGCTGGGGTGCTCGCGCAGGTAGGAGTCGGAGACCAAGACGATTCCGGCGCCGCCGTCGGTCATTTGGCTGCAGTCGAACCTCCGCAGCCGGCCTTCGATGAGCGGATTGGCGTCGTCGTCGGCGTCGATCGGATCGGGGATGTGCCATTGCCTGGTCTGCGCGTTGGGGTTTCGCCGTGCGTTGTCGAAGTTGACTTGGGCGATCGCCCGCAGGTGGGTCTCGTCGAGGCCGTATCGGCGGTCGTATTCGTCGGCGACGGTGGCGAACATCGACGGCCAGAGAAACTTCGCGTCGGTGCCTTCGTGGCCGGTCCAGGCCGCTGCGCCGAGATGACGGGCCGCTGTATCGCCCGGCACCGTCTTCTCCAACTCGACCCCGAGCACCAGCGCCGTGTCGTAGTTGCCGGCGCGCAGGTCCGCCATCGCGGCCAGCGCGGCGATGCTGCCCGACGCGCAGGCGGCCTCGTGGCGGGACGCCGGGGCGTCCCACAGGCCGTCGCACACGGTCGCCGGCATGGCGCCGAGGTGACCCTGCTCGGCGAACATCTCGCCGAATGCGTTGGCAACGTGGACCAACCCGATGTCCGCGGCGTCGACATTGGCCGCGGACAGCGTGGCGTCGACGCTCTCGCGGGTCAAGTCGGCGAAGTCAGAGCCTTCCTTGGTGAAGTTTCGGGCGAAGTCGCTTTGGTAGCCGCCGAGGACCCAGACTCCCACGTCCATAACACCGTACGTTACTCCATCTAACAGAGTGACTGCTCGGTTTCACCCCGGGCGGTCTCACCAGCTCTCGGCTGAACCGGCAAGACCTGGGCAGAAACGCAGGTCGACCAACGTGTCCGCCTCCACGGGGGCATTGCCGCCAAGGCCGCCAGGCAAACCTGTTTCGGCGACCGTCCTAGTTGTCGCCGCGTGCGACAGGGTTGTCGGGATCAGAAACCCACTGTGACCACGAGCCGGGGAACAGCGCTGCCCGGTAACCCGATACCGCGAGCGCCGCGACGGTGACCGCGGCCGTCACGCCGGAGCCGCAGTACGCGCCGATCCCGACGTCGTCGACGCCGAGCTCGGCGAGCAACTCGGCGATCCCCTCACGCGTCAGGAAGGTGCCGTCGGCGTTCAGCACGGATCCGCTGGGCAGGTTTTTAGCGCCCGGGATGTGACCGGCGACCGGATCGATCGGCTCGAGCTCACCCCGAAACCGTTCGGGTGCACGCGCGTCGAGCAGGTCGACGTCGTGAACCTGGCGTGCCGTCAGGGTCGGCAAGGCGCCGTTGTAGAGGTCGTGATGTGTGACGGTCGCATTGCCCGGTGAAGGCTCGACCTGGCCGGTAGACAGCGCGCCGCCGTTGGACCGCCACGCGGCCAGGCCGCCGTCGAGGATGCGCACATCGGCGATGCCGGCGGCGGTCAGCACCCACCACGCCCGCGCCGAGCCGGCCCGGCCCCAGTCGTCGTAGACGACTGTCGGCACACCGTCGCGGATGCCCCAACGCCGCGCCGCGACTTCGACGTCACGCCCGCGGGGCAGCGGGTGCCTTCCCCGCCCGGTCACCGAGTGGTCGCTGAGCTCGTCCTCGAGTGAGACGTAGACCGCAGTGGGCAGATGGCCCTGCAGGTACGTCGCGTGGCCATCGGGCTCGTCGAGTCGCCAGCGCACGTCGAGAATCATCACGGGCTCGTCGGCGTCGATCAGCCCGGCCAGCTCCGCGGGCGTGATCAAGATGCTTATGGCTTGAACCCCAGATCATGCAGGGCGTCGACGCAGCCGGCCAGCCAGTCGTTCAGATTCGCCGGCGGCGGACCGCCCTTGACCTCCACCTGACAGGCCGTGGCAGTGGTGTAACCGTTTCGCATCTCGCTCGCGAGGTAGGCGTGATTCTGCGGGGTCGCGAAGTAGTCGTGTTCGGATTTGTAGCCGTCTTTGTAGGACGGGCTGTTGACGTTGGCGGGCGGCGCGGCCGTCCCGTGTGGGCAGCCGCTGGCCGGGCACTGCGTCGGGTCGGAATGGGCCGGTGACGCCAAGCCCGTAGCGGCGACGGCCAGGAAAATCGCGGCCAGAATCGGGCGGTCGAACATGGGGCTCATGGTGTCACGAGTCACTCA
>NZ_JBYCLA010000448.1:0-5515 GCF_057473665.1 Mycobacterium sp. TH-M25 | reverse complement strand
TGGAGACCTGGCTGGTGGTCGACATGTCGGCCAGCCTGGACTTCGGTACGACGGTCTGCGAGAAGCGGGATCTGGCGGTGGCCGCTGCGGCCGCGATCACGTTCCTGAACAGCGGCGGCGGAAACCGGCTCGGTGCGGTGATTGCCAACGGCGAGAAGGTAACTCGGGTTCCGGCGCGCTCGGGACGTCAGCACGAGCAGACCCTGCTGCGCACCATTGCCACGATGCCCAAGGCTCCCGTGGGTGTGCGTGGCGATCTGTCGGTGGCGATTGACGCCTTGCGCCGTCCGGAACGTCGTCGCGGGATGGCGGTGGTTATCAGCGACTTCCTGGGCCCGATCAACTGGATGCGGCCGTTACGTGCCATCGCTGCGCGCCACGAGGTGCTCGGCGTGGAGGTCCTGGATCCTCGCGACGTCGAGTTGCCCGATGTCGGCGATGTGATCTTGCAGGACGCCGAGAGCGGGCGTTCCCGTGACTTCACCATCGACGAGCAACTGCGCGACGATTTCGCGAGAGCCGCTGCGGCACATCGCGCAGAGGTGGCCCGCACGCTGCGTAGTTGCGGGGCGCCGTTGCTGTCGCTGCGCACCGACCGCGACTGGATCGCCGACATCGTCCGTTTTGTCGAATCCCGCCGGCGCGGTGCATTGGCGGGGCGCCAGTGACTTCCGCTGTGCACGCGGCGGGCCTCAACACCAAGGGTCAGCTATGACATTGCCGCTACTTGGACCGATGACGCTCTCCGGCTTTGCCCACGCGTGGTTTTTTCTGTTCCTGGTGGTGATCGCGGCCCTGGTTGCGCTCTACGTCTTTGCGCAGTTGGCCCGTCAGCGCCGGATGCTTCGGTTCGCCAACATGGAGCTGTTGGAAAGCGTGGCACCCAAGCAACCCACGCGTTGGCGGCACCTTTCGGCGATCCTGCTGGTGGCTTCGCTGGTGCTGTTCACCATCGCCATGGCCGGACCGACGCACGACGTGCGGATTCCGCGTAACCGCGCGGTCGTGATGCTGGTCATCGACGTCTCGCAGTCCATGCGGGCCACCGACGTCGAACCCAACCGGATGGTCGCCGCCGAAGTGGCGGCCAAGGAGTTCGCCGGCGAGCTGACCCCGGGCATCAACCTCGGCCTGATCGCCTACGCGGGCACCTCGACCGTGCTCGTCCAGCCGACTACCAACCGCGACGCGACCAAAGCCGCGCTGGACAAGCTGCAGTTCGCCGACCGCACCGCCACCGGCGAGGGCATCTTCACTGCGTTGCAGGCCATCGCCACGGTCGGTGCGGTGATCGGTGGCGGCGACACCCCGCCGCCGGCCCGTATCGTGCTGTTCTCCGACGGCAAGGAGACGATGCCGACCAATCCGGACAATCCCAAGGGGGCGTTCACCGCGGCACGTACCGCCAAGGACCAGGGCGTGCCGATCTCGACTATTTCGTTCGGCACCCCGTACGGCTTCGTGGAGATCAACGGTCAGCGCCAGCCGGTGCCGGTGGACGACAGCACGATGAAGAAGGTCGCCGAGCTCTCCGGCGGCAACCACTACGACGCCTCGAACCTGCAGGAACTCAAACAGGTCTACGCCTCACTGCAGCAGCAGATCGGCTACGAGACGATCCGCGGCGACGCCAGCGTGGGCTGGCTGCGGCTGGGTTCATTGGTGTTGGCGTTGGCCGGGCTCGCGGCGCTGCTGATCAACCGGCGGCTGCCGACCTAGCCCTGACCCATCCGGGCCGCGAGCGTAACGCGAGCGCGAGAATTCGCCGCGTTTTCAGCAATGGCGTTACTCTCGTCGCCACCCGCGGCGCTCCAACGCCTCACGAACGCGCCGCAGGATGTCGCGCGGATGGTCTTCGGCGACCACTCGGATGACAAGCCAGCGTCTGCGGTCGAGCATCTCGGACCGCCGAATGTCCTTGACGTACTGGGCTCGGTCGCTTCGATGTTGGTCGCCGTCATACTCGACGGCGACCAACAGGTGCTTCCAACCCATATCCACATACGCAATGACGTAACCGGATTCGTCGCGGATCGGGATCTGAGTCTGCGGCGCGGGAAGTCCGTCACGAATGAGCAGCAGTCGCAGCCACGTCTCTTTCGGAGACTGAGCGCCGCCGTCGATCAATTCGAGCGTCGCCCGGGCGCGAGTCATGCCGCGGCGGCCTTGGTAGCGGTCGACGAGTAGATCGATGTCGGCAGGCTTCAATTCGACCGCCTGCGCGAGTGCGTCGATTGCGGCGACCGCGACGTCGAGGGGATATCGCCTGGCCAAATCGAGCGCGGTCCGGGCCGGTGAGGTGACCTGCATCCCGTGTACCAGTTCGACCTCGTCGGCGTCGATGCTGTCCGCCCACACCCTTGCACCGCGGACCGGCCGTCGATTGGTGTCGATGATCGTCGCGGGCCAGGTGGGGTTGATCCAACGCGAGCCGTGCAAGGCAGACGCGGAGAAGCCGGCGAGTATCCCGCGGCGCCGTGACCGCAACCAGCAGGCTCTTGCCCGTCGGGCGGGCGTCAGCTCTGCTCCCTTGGCGAGGTATACATTCTGGTGCCGCGCCACGAAGTGTCTCCGCAGCCGGTATGGAGTCACATCGCCCGCGGCGAGCGCCTCGGTCCCGCGAAATGGCTCGTCCATGACGGGAGTGTGCCGCCGCATACCGACAGCTCTGGCGAGCGTAACGCCAGCGCGAGAATTCGCCGCGTTTCGAGCAATGGCGTTACGTTCGTCGCCAGGCCGACACGTGTCCCGGGCGATTTCGGGGCCGCTGCGGTCAAGCGATAGGTTGTCGGAGTGACTGACGTAGCCACTGACGGCGGCAAGCCTCCATTCGTGTCTCGTTCGGTCCTGGTCACCGGAGGAAACCGGGGGATCGGGCTGGCGATCGCTCAGCGACTGGCCGCCGACGGCCACAAAGTCGCCGTCACGCACCGCGGGTCGGGCGCACCTGACGGGCTGTTCGGCGTCGAGTGCGACGTCACCGACAGCGAAGCCGTCGACCGCGCCTTCACCGCCGTCGAGGAGCACCAGGGCCCCGTCGAGGTGGTGGTGTCCAACGCCGGGGTCTCCGCGGACGCATTTCTCATCCGGATGACCGAGGAGCGATTCGAGAAGGTCATCGACGCCAACCTCACCGGGGCGTTCCGGGTGGTCCAGCGGGCCTCGCGCAGCATGCAGCGAAAGCGATTCGGCCGATTGATCTTCATCGGCTCGGTGTCGGGCAGCTGGGGCATCGGCAACCAGGCCAACTATGCTGCTTCCAAAGCCGGCCTGATCGGCATGGCCCGGTCGATATCGCGGGAGTTGTCCAAAGCCAATGTGACGGCCAACGTGGTGGCTCCGGGCTACATCGACACCGACATGACCCGGGCGCTGGACGAGCGCATCCAAGCAGGTGCCCTGGAGTTCATCCCGGCCAAGCGGGTCGGTACCGCCGCGGAGGTCGCCGGGGTGGTCAGCTTCCTGGCGTCCGAGGACGCCAGCTACATCTCCGGCGCGGTCATCCCGGTCGACGGCGGTATGGGCATGGGTCACTGATGACAGAAGGACGGTCGAGAACAGACATGGCAGGACTGCTCGAAGGCAAACGTATCCTGGTCAGCGGGATCATCACCGACGCGTCGATCGCGTTTCACATCGCCAAGGTGGCGCAAGAAGCGGGCGCCCAACTAGTGCTCACCGGATTCGACCGGCTGCGGCTGATCCAGCGCATCGCCGACCGGTTGCCGCAGAAGGCACCGCTGATCGAGCTCAACGTGCAGGACGACAACCATTTGGACACTTTGGCGCAACGGGTTACCGAAGTGATCGGTGAAGGCAACAAGCTCGACGGCGTCGTGCATTCGATCGGTAACATGCCGCAGACCGGGATGGGGATCGAACCATTCTTGGACGCCCCCTATGCAGACATCGCCAAAGGCATTCACATCTCCGCCTATTCGTACGCCTCGCTGGCCAAGGCGCTGCTGCCGATCATGAACCCGGGCGGTTCCATCGTCGGAATGGATTTCGACCCGAGCCGGGCGATGCCGTTCTACAACTGGATGACGGTGGCCAAGAGTGCGCTGGAGTCGGTCAACCGCTTTGTTGCGCGCGAAGCCGGCAAGTTCGGTGTGCGATCGAATCTGGTTGCCGCTGGACCGATCCGGACATTGGCGATGAGCGCGATCGTCGGTGGCGCGCTCGGTGACGATACGGGTGCCCAGATGCAGTTACTCGAGGAGGGCTGGGACCAGCGGGCGCCCATCGGATGGAACATGAAAGACCCGACCCCGGTGGCCAAGACGGTGTGCGCCCTGCTGTCGGACTGGCTACCGGCCACCACCGGCACCATCGTCTACGCCGACGGCGGCGCTAGCACGCAGTTGCTCTAGCCGCTCATGGAATTCGACGCGGTCCTGCTGCTGTCCTTCGGTGGGCCGGAGGCGCCTGAGCAGGTTCGCCCGTTCCTGGAGAACGTCACCCGGGGGCGTAACGTGCCACCGGATCGGCTCGATGACGTGGCCCAGCATTACCTGCATTTCGGCGGGGTGTCACCGATCAACCGGATCAACCGGGATCTGATCGCCCAGCTCCGGGCTCAGTTGGACATCCCGGTCTACTTCGGTAACCGCAACTGGGAACCATACGTCGAAGACGCCGTTGTGAGCATGCGCGACAACGGTGTTCGGCGTGCCGCGGTGTTCAGCACGTCGGCGTGGAGTGGCTACTCTGGCTGCACGCAGTACTCCGAGGACCTCGACCGGGCCCGGCGCGCGGCCGGTTCGGATGCGCCGGAACTGGTGAAATTACGGCGCTACTTCGACCACCCGCTGTTCGTCGAGATGTTCGCCGACAACGTCGCCGCAGCCGCGGAGACGGTGCCCGCTGATGCCCGCCTGGTCTTCACGGCGCATTCGGTCCCGATCGCCGCCGACGACCGCCTCGGCCCGAAGCTGTACAGCCGCCAAGTGCGTTATGCGGCAAAGCTTGTCGCATCGGCCGCCGGTTACGACGACTACGACGTAGTCTGGCAGTCACGGTCTGGGCCACCGCAGGTGGCCTGGCTGGAACCCGACGTCGCCGATCACGTTGCGGCACTTGCCGAGACCGGCACCAGGGCGATCATCGTCTGCCCTATCGGGTTCGTCGCCGATCACATCGAGGTGGTGTGGGATCTCGACACCGAACTGCGCGAAAAGACCGACGCGGCCGGCGTCGCATTCGCGCGGGTGAGCACACCCAACGCCGACCCCCGATTCGCCCGGCTCGCAGTCGATCTGATCGACGAGCTTCGGCTCGGACGTGCCCCGGCACGGGTGATCGGAGCAGATTCGGTACCCGGTTGTGCGGCCGGCGTCAACGGCGAGCCGTGCCGCCCCCCGCACTGCGTTGCCGATGTCGCGACTTAGCGCTGCCAGGCGGTGCACAGAATCGCGCTGAGCGCAGCCATTCTCGCCGACCGCACGACCGTGGCCAGCGGCCGTAGCGCATCTGTGGCGATCTGCTCCTCGGACAACGACTGGGTGCCGATTCT
>NZ_JBYCLA010000447.1:0-4896 GCF_057473665.1 Mycobacterium sp. TH-M25 | reverse complement strand
CGCTCACCGGCCGACAACGGCAATGGCACTGCTGGTGCACTCATCCCACCAGAATACCGAACAACTACCTATTTATTTACGAGACACACCACTAGCTGCCACCCTGGGTCGAATGGTCGGATACCGGCATGAGGCCGAAGTTCGCTGGAGGCAACCGATGAGTTCTTCTGACCTACCGCAAACGAGAACCCGTGCCTTCGCCCGGGTGCTCGGCCCGTTCGTCGTCATCGTGTGCGCCGCAGCGGCAGCACACACTTCTGAGATGTCATCGCTCACCTCGGATTTCGCCGAAAATCCGATGTGGGCGTGGGCGACGGGCCCGTTCGTGCTGCTGGGCGGTCTGGTCATGATCGCGCTCCACCCGTATTGGCGCGGCCTGGCCGCGGTCGTGGTGTCGACGCTGTGCTGGCTGGTGGTCGTGCGTGGCGTCCTGATGCTGGCCTTTCCGTCGACTTTCGTCGCCATGGCCCGCTCGGTCATCGATCAAGGTGATCTGTGGCGAGCGCTGTGCATCCTTTTCGGTGCGTTCGGCGCGTATCTGACCTACGTCGGCTGGAAGCCGATAGCGGACCGGGCCGCGACGCCGGTGGTGGCGGCCGATCCGGACCTGCCGCGGGCCGCCTGAACGTCGGCCGGCGCCGTGAAGGCTGCGATGAACGAACCAGCCAGAGTCGCCGTCCGCGATCGGGTGGTGCTCGATTCCGAATCGCAGCATGTACGTCAGATCGGCCGGTCGGCCCTGCTCGGCGCCTCCGGGGTGAGCGTCCTGCTGGTGGCGCGCTACCACTACGCGTCCGGGTTGACTACCGTCGGCGGACTGACGTGGTCACTGTCGTTGTCGTTGGCGGTGATCCTGGCCGCTCGCGGGATCTTGCTGGGTCGGTCGATCACGGTCAGCCACGGCACGGCGTCAGTGCTGGTGGCGGCGACTGGCCTGGTCATGCACGTGACGTCGTTCCAGCTGCTCAGTGATGGCCTGGTCGCGGGCGCGGGCCTGGTGCTGACCTGGCCGGTGTCGTCACGGCGGGATCCCGGCTCACTGCCACGGGTCTGGACACTGGTCGAGGCCACACACGGCGACCCGCTTGCCCCGTTCGCGATGCAGGCCATGAAGAGCTACTACTTCAATGCCGACGAAACGGCGGCGATCGCCTATGCCGTGCGCCTCGGTCTCGCGGTGGTCAGCGGCGATCCCATCGGGCAGGCCGCCCAATTCCCGCAACTCGCCGGCGACTTCGCCGCGATGTGCCGCCGGCATGGCTGGCGGGTCGTGGTGTTGGGCTGTGGTGAGCAGTGGGTGGCGCTGTGGCGAGATCGTGCCGTGGTGGGTCGACCGCTGCGGGCGATCCCGATCGGGCGCGACGTCGTCGTCGATGTGCGCAGCTTCGACATGACGGGCCGCAAATACCGCAATCTCCGCCAGGCGGTGCAACGCACCCACAACGCCGGCATCGCCACCGAAGTGGTCGACGAGCAGCACCTCGACGACGCGCTCGCCGACGAGCTGGCCGAGGTGCTGTACGCGTCGCACCGCGGAGCCCGTATGCAACGGGGCTTTTCGATGATTCTCGACAGCGCGCTCGAGGGCCGCTACCCCGGCGTCCAGTTGATCGTCGCTCGCGACCGTTCCGGGCGGGTGCAGGGCTTTCAGCGATATGCGACCGCCGGCGGGGGCACCGATGTGACCCTTGACGTGGCCTGGCGGCGACCGGGCGCGCCCAACGGTATCGACGAGCGAATGAGCGTCGACATGATCGGGCACTGCAAATCTTCAGATGGCGAACGGCTTTCGCTGGCCTTCGGTGCGTTTCCGGAAATCTTTGACAGCAAGAACCGCAGCTTCATCGACGGCGTCTATTACGCCCTGATTCACCTCGGTCACTCGCTGATCAAGCTGGAGTCGCTCTACCGCTACCTTCGCAAGTTCAACGCATTCGACCAACGGCGCTATGTCCTACTCTCGTGGCGCCAGATACCCGTTGCCTTGGTGGTCCTGCTATCGCTGGAGTTCCTGCCCCGCCCCCGGCGATATCCGGGCCGACACGGCCGACAACGATGTCAGCGCCACCGCGATCCCCTCACAGATGCACATGAGTGACCGGTTTGTGGGTGGCGGCTTCGATATCACTGAGTGTCAGCTTGAAGAGTTGGTGGGCAAGATCAGACAATGCCCGCGCGAGCGTCTTCTTGGCGTGCTCGTGATCGGTCATCGTCATACCTCTGCTGCTATTAGGCGAAATCCGCGGTCGCGCGGGCATTGTACTGGTGTTGCACCCGAGCTTTGATGCGCAGCAACACTTTCCGGATCAACAGGGCGATAGCCGGCCGCGCTAGTTCGACGGCGACCACCTCACCGGGATGCCGCAGACCGACCCGAGCCCGGGCGAGCAATCGCGTGTGGGTCGCCCAGTGCGGCTGCAGCTGGAATGACCACACGACGTTAGGCAGGTTCGGCGAGATGGCCCGCAGCACGATGTCATGCTCGGGCCTGATCGCCTCGACCCGAAGCGCCAGCCCGTCGCGCAACCACATCCACCCATTGGGCTTGAGGCGCAGGATATCTCCCACCGCCCATGGTTTCCAGTCCGGATCGCCGCGTTCGGACTCCTGCAGCTGAAGGCCGGCCACATTCTCGAGGACGCGTCGGCTGTCGCGGCCGCCCCGCCCCTGCCCCATGCGCAGCAGCAACGGCCACACGACCGTCGGCGGCGAATCGATCCATATCGCTTCGGTCACCTGGATGACCGGCTCGCCGAGCATCTCGTCGCCCGGCAACCGCGTTTTGCATTCTCCTTTGGTGGTACCCCAATTGCGGTAATACCGGCGTGCGGCATAAAGACCCGCCGCCAGCGCGGCGATCTTGGCCATCCGGCTCGACGCGGACTTCATCACGCCAGTGTGCTTAGCGGATCACTCTGCCGCGAGGGGCTTTGGTCCTCGGTGCCGGCCGGAAAAGGGAACAACGGCCTTCGCGCGAGGACCATCTCCCCCTGGCCGGATGCCAGGCACGCAATAGCGTTATTTTCAGCGGATTTTCACGACATGGAGATAACGGGAGTGCTAATGCTGGAATCCTTTCCGCCCAAGTCGGTCGTCGTCGGTGTCGACGGATCGCAAGCCGCTCTCCGGGCCGCGCGCTGGGCGGTGGACGAAGTGGCCGACACCGATTTCCCGTTGCGGCTGCTTTACATCAGAGACGTGAATCCTTGCGCCAGCCGAGCCGAATGCCGGGTGGCTTTCGAAGCCGGGGAGCAGGCGGTGTACGCCGCATACGACGCTGTCCATGCGCTGGGCAAAACGGTGAAGATCGAGATGGAGATCATCGAAGGGCATCCGGTGCCGATGCTGATCCAGGTCTCGAAGTCGACCCCGCTGATCTGTGTCGGCGACACCGGAGCCGGGCAGTCAACTCTCGCCGGATTCGGCTCGACCGCAACTGAGTTGATCCGATCTGCGCATTGCTCGGTTGCCGTCGTCCGCGGCAGCCCCGCCCTCGGAGCTGACCGAGGGCGATCGGTTGTGGCCTATGTCGTCGGGTCGCTTGACGACGAGTTCGCCGTCGAGCGTGGTTTCCAGGAAGCCCGACGTCGAACGGCCCCGCTGGTGTTGATGATGGCGTGGCAGTCCGGGCTGGACGACCTGCAAGACGACGCTGCAATCAGCGAACAGGAGCGCCGGAAGCACGCCGTGCTGGAGCGCTACGCGGCGGTCTGGAGTCCGCGCTACCCTGGCGTGACAGTGCGCACCGTGGTCGAGTACGGACCGTTCCTCAACTACCTCACCGACCATGCGGACTCGATCCAGTTACTCGTCATCGGAGCCACCCAGGCCCACGAGTTGCGCCAACTTGTCAGCCCGGCCGCCGATCCGGCCCTGCGCCACAGCGATTTCGCACTGGTCGTCGCGCACTGAGCTCAGTCGTACAGCTTTGGGGGGCGAAACGCCTCCTTGTCCGGCGTCGCCGCGACCCGATTCGCGAACAGCGCAGCGACATTCTTTGCGTCGCCGACGTTTTGGGCAGTCGTGGAAGTCATGGCGGACACATCCGGCTAACCGGCGGGTGAGATCAGCCCGTAGTGGCCGTCGTAGCGCTGGTATAGCACACCGGCTCGGCCTTCGGCCACATCGACGAAGAACAGGAAAGGCACTTTCAGCAGCGAAAGGCGTTCGACGGCGCGCGCGATCGTGCTTCGGGGAGGCGGCTGTGAGCTGACGGTGACGGGCAGCTCGTGTGGCGCGAGTTGCTCGGGCAACGGCATGACCTGAGCCAACCGGTATCCGTTCGACTCGGTCCGGTACAGCACGCTGGCTTGGCCGGTACCCGCCTCGGTGAACAGGTGGAAGTCGTAGTCGAGCAGTTCCATCTCCTGGGCGGCCTCGTCAAGCGTGTGTTTGCCCAGCGTGAACGACTTCCGCCGAATGATCCGACGTTCCTCCGGCGGTCGGTGGAAATAACCGGGCCGACCTATGGTCTCGGATCCGTGATGCGGCTCTACCTGCAATCCGTTGCCGTGCCTGCGTTCTGATCGATTCTTCAGCTTTTCGAGCCGACGCCACAGCCGCGCCTCGAGCAGATCGACCGCCTCGCGCGCGTTTTCGCCCTGCACTTGGGCGCGGACGTAGCGCCCGTTGACGTCGAGGTTGGCCTGCGCAATCACCGGGCGCGCCACCGCCGGGTCGGCATGTTTGCTCAACCTGACTCGGGCGTGCAACACCGGCTGGTGGGCGAGCCGGCCGAGCGGGCCGATCTTCTCCCGCACGTAGTCCTCGATGCCGGGCCACTGCCCGTGCGTCGTCAGGTCGATCTCGAATGCATTCGGAAACGCCGTTCTGTCTGGCATAGTTCGTTGTTACGCCGCTCCCGGCGAGTGCCGCTAGGGCCCAAGGTCATCGCGG
>NZ_JBYCLA010000446.1:0-9252 GCF_057473665.1 Mycobacterium sp. TH-M25 | reverse complement strand
GCGCACGGCCAGCCGCCGCCACCAGCTCATCGAGCGAGGTCATAGCAGGCAGTATCACCCAAACCGGCCCCAGGCGGCTATCACCACCACCAACTTCCCGCCTCGACACGCACCAGACCACCGGACCGCCGTGGGCCCCCCGGGGTATGAAGCCCACCCAAGTGCGGGATCAATCAGCCTTGAAATAGAACCGCAACGCCTGTTCCACCAGAGCACTACGCGATGGCGCGTTCCACTCGGCCACCAGTCCATCGAGGACCTTGCCATCGGCCTGGTTCAATCCCGTCAAGGGAATACGTGCAGGCGGTTGAGCATGGCGTCGCCTTCGCGATGATGTCGCAGGCCGTCGGGAGAACAATCCCCCTCCCCCAGCCGGCTCGCTGATCGCTTCGGTACGCCAATATGTCGCGAGCTGCTCTTGATGGGCTTCGATCGCATCGAGGACGACTTGCGCATACGTGCGGGCGCTAATGGGATCACGACTGCGCTCCTTGGTCGTCAGCTGGCGCAGTAGCCGGTGAATTTGGGGCGCCACTTCAGCGGTGGGGACACTCACAGCAACCCGGGACCTCCGCGACCGGACAGTGCGCTGCTGCGAGGCGTCGCCAGCTAATGGCGCCGACAGATCATCCTCGGCTTCCCGAGCCAAGTAATCGCTGTCGGTCTCGTCGTCGGAGTCCACCGCCGCGGCTTCATCACCCGCGGGCACAGCGGGCCGCTGAGGCATGAGGTCATCGATGTCATCGAGTTGTTCGGCGAAAACGCCCTTCTTTGTCACGTGCTCGGCCCCTTCTTTCGGTCACACGTCAGGTTTGCGGGAGCTGGGCAAATACCCGCTGCAGGATCTCGCGGGTCAGGTTTTGGTAGTCATTTGCCAGCGACACAGGATCGCTCGAACGCAAACGGGGAATATCTTCACTTCGCCCTTCACGCAGCGCCGCCAGCAACGCCGTCTGACTTTCCTTACTGACATGCACCAACTCCTGAGCAGTGAGGTGGCGTTCACGTGTCTCAAGGGCCGGCCCCGACGCATGACGAATTGTCGCGGTAAATGGCTCCGCACTGGAACCCTCAAGCAGATCGCGCACCCGATTCGAGATGAATTCATTGCGGGCCGTCGCCCGAGGGTTGACCTGGAACAATACGACGCCGAGCAACGTGATGGCCGACCCGCGGCGTTTGGCCCTTAAGTAGCTGGTCGCCAACTGCTCAACTCCGCGCATGGACCCACTGTCTTCGCGCGCCGGAACGACAAGATGCGAACACACTTCGAGCAGCGCCAATAACAGCGTGACGTCACCGTGGCCCGAGTCGACAAGAACAAGATCGTACTTCTCGCGCTCACAAAGGTCATTTAGGGCGCGTCGGAAATTGTCAGCGATGTCGATCCCGGCATCGGCGGCCCGATCTGCCGAGGTAGACACCAAGCCAAGGCTCGGTCCCCCCATAACGAGGTCGAGATTCGGCCGAATATCTTTGAACGGCTTCAGGTCAGCGCCGTACTGCATGACCGATGCCAGATGACGGCCCTTATCCCATTCGTTGAGCGGTACTCCCAGGTCTTCGGTGGTCAGATTTCCCTGCTGGTCAACGTCAAATACCACTACGCGACGGCCGCGGCGCGCGACAGCGACGGCGACGTTGGCGACGATCGAAGACTTCCCCACCCCGCCCTTTTGGTTCCCAACCAGAACGGCGGGCGTGCCCGCTGCTGCTGCCATGGCGGCCACTATACCTGACCATCCGCGCTTAAGTACACATGCGCAAGCACTCTGCAAGGCGTCTGGGACGGTGGCTTGTCAGTGGCATGGCCAGCTACCGTTGCTCGCCCTTTCGCAAGGGGCGGCCGACGCAACTAGCCCAGGGCGTTACACCACGGGTTGCACCGCGCATGATGTTCCCCGTCCCGTAACCCGGTTCCCATCGCATGTCCGTCAGGCATACATGTGGCCTGCATAAGTACATCGACGGCAGCACGGCCGCGCATCGTGCGACACGCTCTGACAAGTGCGTGTGACTGCGGTGTGCGACGCCAACCGGTAGTGGCGGTCGAATGCGATGCGCCAAGCGACGCGAAGTGTTCGTGTGAATGCGCATGACACAGTGCCTGCACATGCGCCTTGTCATGCGCTTAGGACGGCGCTTGGCCAGGCATTCTGTGACGTGGCTGGCACGGTGGCGGGTGATAACCATTGACATCAGTGCGGACCAGCGTGGTGTGAACCGCCTTGGCAGACGTATGTCAGCGCCAGGTCGCTCAAACATCCGATACCGCGTTACGACCCGTCGCGGCAGGGGCATGGCGAGGCCAATTGCTATGCACGTGACCGGTTGGAGGATGCTACGCATTGCTGGCCGGCTCTGGATGTCCCCCGTCAGACCCGAGGACTGGGGGAGTGGACTACCCATGGCGAGGGTGATCAGCATTGGTTTGCCACCGCGCGTGTTCGCGCATCTTGTCCCCTGAAAGCGCTGCTCGTCGGGGCTTCCACGCCCTTCACCATAGGTGACCAGCAGGCGTTATGCAGGCACATAGACCAACCGCATGCACCGCGTGTCGCTGCAACGATGCGAATTCCGACCAGTCGCTTAACGGGCCCGAAGGCCCATATGTTGCGCACGAATGATCAAGCCGTAGCTCCCACCCAAGAGTGTTGTCGACATGTCCGCACAGGGGGAAAACGTGAGTAAGTGCGAACCCCCGCGTCGGTTCGATTGGACTGCTTGGTTGCGAGTGGGAACGGACGAGCGCACTCAACCGAATAGCGTGCGAGCATGTTGGTCGATTGACGCCCGACAGCGGACCGCTGGGGCCTGGGCCGAGCCCGTGCAGGCGGGGGCATTTGGTCTGGCCTGAGATCGACCGCGCCCTTAACCACGGAGCCCCGACAGTAGCCGGGGGACTGGGCGTGTAGGGATCGCGCGGCAGAAAAGTGGGCGAGTCGGCGAGCCGATCCACGCAGCATATTCTTGCCGACTGCCTTCGGCTGGCTCGCGATGCTCCGTAGCCCGATCGCATAGCTCAAGGGGCGTTTGCGGCGCCGTCGGTAGATCGGGTGGGGGTATCGGGTAGCACGTCTAGTCTGGCGGGAGGGGACGCCGATCGCGGAGACATGCGGGAAATGCGGGGGCGAAAATGCGTCCGTCTGACGTAGGGCAGGGGAAGTTTCGGGCGAAATGTCTGCCGGCGTCCACGCCTAGCCGCCCCGGGCACTCTCGTGCGGAGGTGCGAGTTGTTGCAACGTCCCGATGCGGTGGATCGGGCGCCATATGAGTCAAGCAGGAACGGGAGCGCCGGTGCGCTGTCGTCTCGCCCACGGCGCCCGCCATCCAGGCCACTGGCGGGAACGCGCGGACGCGGAAGCTTGGGTGGGAACAGTGTCGTGGCCAGATTGTCGGTCGACCGCACGCGACGCCCGGAGGGGCAAACGCGAGGCCCGTGACCTGCGGTTTTACCACGGCCCGCAGCTGTGGGATTAGCCCAGGGAAGCAGAAAGGACCCTAGCTAGCTGTTCTGACCTGAGAGGTTAGGTACGCGGCTGGCGGGTGGTTGGCCGCCGAGTGCGGTGTGGCCGCGATGGTGATTGTAGGTGTGTAGCCAGATCGGGAACTCCTGACAGCGCTCGGCGTCGCTGGTGTAGAGCCGGGCATAGGCCCACTCGTCGGCGAGGGTGCGGTGGAATCTCTCCACTTTCCCGTTCGTCTGCGGCCGGTAGGGCCGGGTTCTGCGGTGTTCAACGGCACCTAGAGCATCGGCGAATGTGCGTGATCGGTAACAGGAACCATTGTCAGTCAACACCTTTCGCACAGTTATGCCATGATCGGCGAACCAGGCGTTAGCACGTAACCAAAACCCTGCAGCGGTGTCTTGACGTTCATCGGTCAACAGCTCGCTGTAGGCCAGCCGTGAATGCCCGTCGAGGGCGGTATGCAAAAAGTGATGACCGTGCAGCGGGTGATATCGCTTGCTTTTGACCCCGCTGCTGGTGTCGTTGCGGGAGTTGCGATTGCCCGCGGTGCGGCCCAGTATCCGCCAGCCCCCGCCGGCGGGGATCTTGCCGAGTTTCTTGACATCGACATGCACCAGATCCCCACACCGCAATGACTCAATGCGGCGGATTACCCGCCCGGTAGGACGGTCCAACCAGCGCAGTTTAGCCAGCCCGTAACGGGTCAACACCCGATGCACCGTGGAGGGGTGCATGCCCAACAGATAAGCGATCCGGTGTGGCCCCCACCTGCGCAGGACCCGAACCTTGATGATCCGTCGCTCGGTGCGGGTAGGGGTGCGTTGCGGGCTGTGATGCGGTCGCGAGCTGCGGTCGGCCATCCCAGCCGGCCCGAGCACACGGTAACGGCCGGCCCACCGGGCCGCCGTGGTCACTGAGACTTGAAACCGCTCGGCGGCGCGCCGCAGCGGCCAACCATCATCGACAACACAACGGGCCAATCGCAGACGGCCAGTTTCGGACAACGGGGCATTACGGTGGGACACGAAGACCTCCGAGGGTGAGCAGTGCGTTCCTAGACAGCTCGCACTTCACTCGGAGGTCTTCGTCATGTCACCACGCCACGCCGTCACCAACGTCCGTGGGCAGTACAGCTAGCCCGCTAACGAAACAAAGCCCCCGGCGGGCACAGACCCTTGGATAAGGCACCGTTTGGCGCCCGAGGCCCAAACTAGAGGGTTTCTGCAGGTGGCGATCTTGCAAGCCAGGGCGTGGTTTCGGCCAATCCGGATGAGCCACGGCGATACTGGGCGGTATGTCACTCGAGGCGCTGATAACGGAGGCAGCCCGCGCATTAAGCGATGCCCGGAAGTTATTCGGGTCCTCACCAGTGAACGGGCGATGGCCCTCGCCTCAATCCCTGGTCGACGGCCGACAAGCCGTCGCCGAGGCCGGGCGGGCGGCGGCGTCAAGCTGGCGCGGGCAGGCCGCACCGGTATACGGCTCGGGCAACAGCAAGCAGTTGCAATGGTTGGACAACACGATCACCGCGGACACCCAAATTGCTTCCCCGTTCGCCAACGCCGGACAAGCCGTCATGGACGGGGCTCAGAAGATGGACGGCCTGATCGCCGAGACCCCGCTCCGGGGTCGATGCACTGGCCCCGCGGGCGCGTACCACGGCCGGCCAGCGCGAGCTGGCCACCTATTTGCAGGGCCAGTTAAACCGGGCTAAAGGCCTGGTGCAGACCTTTCGGGAGCAAAACAGCACTCTTGCGGCGCGCATCGATGCTGCTGCTGCCGGTTACAAGACCGACGGGCCGGGCACACCGCACATTGCGCTCAAACCCCACGAGGGGTACATCATTTGGTGCTCGCCCTCGACTACCGTGGGTGGATACATATGCGAATTCCTCCAGGACGACGGATCGATCATATGGAGGCATTCGCCCGTGGACATCACAGGAGGCATGCCTTGATGCGCGTGGAATCGCAAGCCGACATCGAACGGGTGATGGTCGAGCGCAAAGTCTCCTTCGTCTTCCAGCCCTCAGTGACCGAACAGAGCGACGGCACCTGGGTCGCGCGGTATCCGGGGGCGGATTGG
The DNA here is from genome assembly GCF_057473665.1 of Mycobacterium sp. TH-M25. Classification (NCBI taxonomy): domain Bacteria; kingdom Bacillati; phylum Actinomycetota; class Actinomycetes; order Mycobacteriales; family Mycobacteriaceae; genus Mycobacterium; species Mycobacterium sp. TH-M25. Next base: position 3,696 of record NZ_JBYCLA010000446.1, on the reverse strand, counting down.
TCAGTCAGCGGTCGCGACGCCGACGAGGCTCGCCAGCGCCTACACGCCGAACAGCTGTCCCGGATGGGCGACTCCACTTACACGGACTGGAAGATTGAAGCTGTCCGTCAATACCTGGAAGACGGCCCTATCGATGGGGTGTACGCGCTCGATAACGACACGGTTGATCGTGTGGTGGAGACCGGTACCCGTGCTGCCCTTGACGCTGCGGTCGCTGCTGATGCTGCGCACGTTGAGGATCGTTAAATAGGTCCGACGGTGTCGGGGGCCAGCAGCTGGGTCAGGGCATCGGAATATGCGTCCAGGATGCGCTCGGTGCGCTCAGCGTCGACTGTGAGGTCGGTCTGTAGCTGCTCGATCAGTTGGGCCTGTTGAATCGTGACTCGCGCGAGCTTGGACATCAGCTGGCGGGCTTTCCTGCGCTCCTCGATGGTCTGCTGGCGTGCGAGATCGGCCGCAATTTTCAGTTCGTGGGCGGCGGCGTTGACCCGCGCTTCTTGACGTTCCCACCACTGCGAGTAGGCATCGACGGCTGGGTCGCGTTGGGCACGTGCCGGCCGGGGTGGGGGAGTGGCGCGCCGACGCGCAAGCTCTTGGTCCAAAGACCATTTCCACACCCGCACGGCGTGCTTGGGGACGCGTTTGTGCGGATACGTTGGGCCGGTGAGTTTGCCGGCGCTCAGTAACTGGCTCACTCGTTGAGCTGTGACGCCCAGCAGCTCGCCGGCGTCGGCTAACGAGTAGCCTTCCGGTTCGCCAGGCGCTGACACGCCTCTATTGTGCCCAATGCCCCGTATGTAAGTAAGTCATCTGCACAACTTCGTGACACGCCAACGAGCATTCGCCCAACCCTCTCGCGCCGTGCGACACTTACTTACATGAATATCAGCCGGTTCGACGCTGCGGGCAATCTCGCCAGCCCATGTCTGACCAGCTCAGTCGCGCTATCATACGCGCTGCACCAACCTGCACGGCGAGTGTTGAAATGAAAGCACAGCCTTACATGAGACCGAGCTGCGGCCGCGACGCTCGGGCCTTACGAACGGGAACTTACTTGCGTGTACACAGGGTGTGCACCGGCGAACACGAGGAGTTGCGATGAACAGCCAACCGGCCTTGAGGCACCGCAGCGAGGCGGACGACGCCGAGGCCTTGCGCCGCAAGAAGCGCCAGGGGTCTGAGACCCGGAACATGGTGGGTCGGCTGCAGGTGCGCTATGACACCGACAAGCTGCAGGAGCTCGAGGCGGTGGCCGGGCGGCACTTGCCGACCCTGATCCGCCAGTACGGCGATTTGCTGACCGAACTACTACCCGTCGCTGAGCAGCGGGGATTAGATCCGGTAGAGCTGATCCGCCAGACCGCGACGTCGTTGCTGGGCACAACACAGCGGTTGTCGGCCTAAGGCAGGCCCCGAGCGCTGCGGTGCAGCTCGATGTCTGGGACGTCTCGACGTGGGAGGTCTTCAGCGACGAGACCGAGGGTGTCGAAGAGAAGTATTGGTTGATCGACCCGACAACCAGGCAGCGGTGGCTTTTCAAACCACCCGTGGTCAAGTTCGGTTTCCAACAGGGCGAGGACTGGGCTGAACGGGTCAGCACCGAACTTGCTCGGCTAATCAGCGTGCCATGCGCCGACGTCGAGCTTGCAAACCGTGACGGGCGGCGCGGCAGCCTGTCTCGCTATCTCGCCCCACCTGGTTGGGATCTTCAACCTGGCAAGCTTTTGCTGGCGGAGTTCGACCCCACCTATGTGTCGCAAGCCAGGGGTCGGCCAGGGCATTCGCTGGAGAAAATCGCCAGCGCGTTACAGGATGGCCGGGTCGATGCACCGTTTGGCGCTCCGGACGGTTTCAGTGCATTCGATGTGTTCGCCGGCTACATGCTGCTCGATGCGTGGATCGCCAACCGCGACCGCCACGACGACAACTGGTCAATCCTTGTTCCACCGCCTGGTGCACACAGCTACCGACTGTGTGGCTCCTACGACCAGTCGAGCAGCCTCGGCTACAACGTCAACGCCGCGCGACGCGCCCAGCTGCTCGCCGAACCGGGCGGGATAGCCCGATGGGCATCCAAGGGCACGGCGCACCGGTTCGAGCATGGCCCGAACGGACCAGTGACCCTGGTCGAGCACGCCGCTGGCGCCCTCGCAATGTGTCGACCGGCAGTAAGAACGTTCTGGATCGACAAAATCGGGGCCGTGCCACAGGACACGGTCACGGCCCTGTTGAATTCGGTCCCCAACTTGTCGGAGCAGTGGCGTACCTTCGCTACAGAACTACTGACGATCAACCAAGGAAGGCTTCTCGATGCGTGCCGGCACCTCTAACGCGTTGCAGGATCGGGTGGCTGATGCTGCCGCGTCGCGCCGCCTCGTGGTGACCTGGCAGCACCCGATCGAGCGGACAATATCCCCGGTCGGGATGCTGAGCTTCGATGGCCACAGCTATCGATTCCACTACCTGCGTCATGCAATGCACGTCAAAGGATTTCGGCCATTCCTGGGCTTCCCCGATCTTCACGGCCAGTACACCTCGGACAGGTTGTTTCCGCTGTTCGCCCAGCGGGCCATGACCCCGCGCCGCCCCGACTTCGCCCGCTGGGTGAAACGCCTTGGTCTTGACGAGGACGCGTCGCCCTTCGAACAAATCACCCGATCTGGCGGACACCGCCCCGGCGACACCATCCAACTATTCCCGGTCCCCACCGTGGCCAACGGTCATTTGGAATGCGACTTCCTGGTCCACGGGATTCGTCACATCGCCGAGCGCCCGACAAGCGTGGCCGGCGAGGTCATTACCTTGACCCGCGACGATGTTGAACAGCAACTCGCAGCGCTTTGTCCCGGAGACGAACTGCGCCTACACGACGAGCCAACCAACACCGTCAATCCCTTGGCCATCCTCACCACCACCGCCGCCAATGTCCCTCTGGGTTGGGTTCCCGACCTTTTGTTGGAAGAGCTGCACCGGATACCGGATCGCCAGCGTGCGCGCGTGACAGCGCTGGTCGTCAACGGTCCCGAAGCGGGCTGGCACTTACGGCTGCTGGCCCACCTGTCCGTGCCGGTGCCCGACGGGTTCGCAGTTTTCGTCGACAATCCCTGGCAACCCAACACACGCTCCGACCTACTCAGAGGCTGATTCATCTCCAGAGATCGCCTCGCGTCGCGTCGGTGTTGTGCGTGTAGGAGCGGCGCGCCCGGTCGACGAGCGCTTGGATGCGGGCTAGTTCGGCGGCCGCCTCAGCAGTTCGGCGTGCGTGGCGGCGCCGCTGCAGGGCTGACAGGGAAGCGAGCGCTTCAGCGCGGCCAGGACCAGACTGTGCGGCCTCGGCCGCGGCCCGGCCGGCTAGATGTGCGCGGTGCGACGCCGCGCTCTCGGCCCGGCGCAGTTCTTCGTCGGCAGCGCGGAGCTGGGCTTCGCGCGCATCCTCCAGGGCGGCCGGTCGATCAGCAAGATTCTCAGCGCCGTGCCAGGCCAAGATGGCGCCTAGTAACCCGATTGGGCGGGCGGGGGTGTCGGGGATGTGCCGTCCCACGCCGAGCCAGTCGGTGATGAGCTGGTTGAGGTCGCGCGGGGTCCAGCCGGCGGCCGCGGGAGCGGCCAGCATGGCGGCCCAGCTTGTTGGGGTGAATCGTCGGGCCCATGGCGGGGCGTGGGGGTCGGCTCGCCAGGCAGCAGCCAGCCGCCGCC
>NZ_JBYCLA010000445.1:0-4991 GCF_057473665.1 Mycobacterium sp. TH-M25 | reverse complement strand
CCATCGGCACGCCAGCCTGCTCCGCGAAGTCGCGTAGCGCCTTGGCCTTACCGGGCCGATCGACGATGGTGCCGACCACCCGGCCGGTGAGTATGCCGTCGACGATCTCTAGCTCATTGGCCGCGACGAAGTCCAGCATCAGCTCGTGTGCGAGCGGCTCGATGATCCGCCGAAAGCCTCCGGACACCACCCCGCAACGAAAGCCCAGCCGTCGCAGCGTCCGCAGCGTGGTCCGGGCACCGGGCATCAGCTCCAACTGATCGGCCACCTCATCGATCACCGTGGCGGGCAGACCCGCCAAGGTGGCCACCCGCCGCTGCAACGACTCCGCGAAATCCAGCTCACCGCGCATCGCGGCCTCGGTGATCGCGGCGACCGTCCCTAGCGCGCCCGCTCGGGCCGCCAGCATCTCGATCACCTCGCCCTGGACCAGGGTGGAATCGACGTCAAACACAATGAGTCGTTTGGTGCGCCGGGCCAGACCGTAACCCTCCACCGCCACGTCGACATGCTCCGCGGTGGCCACCCGGTTGAGGGCCGTCCGCAGCGGTCCCGCGGCTTCCAACGGCGCCGAGACTCGCAACTCCAGCCCGGTAACCGGGTAGTCGGAGATACCTCGAATGACGTCGATATTGACGTCCAGCGCCGCGACCTCACGCGCTACCGCACCGAACGCCCGGGCGGTAATCGGACGGCCCAGCACGAAAATCGTGTGGGTCGACGGTTCCCGGATGATCGGCACGTCGTCGCTGCGCTCGATCGTGACGTCGAGACCGACCCGGTGAATCGCGGCCTGCACGTCGTCTCGCAACGCGGTACCGTCGGCGACTTCCGGCGGGCACGACACCAGCACACCCAACGTGAGCCGGCCCCGAATCACCACCTGCTCGACGTTGAGCAGCTCGACCCCGTGCCGCGACAGCACCGCGAAGAGCGCTGACGTCACACCTGGCTGATCCACGCCGGTGACGGTGATCAGCACCGACACCTTGGGTGGTGTGTTCACCCCTGAAATGCGCCGCTCATCTGACAACGTCCGCCGCGCCGCATCAGTGCGAACTCACCTCGGCGAGCTCCTCGGCGTGACGGCGCCCAACGTGCGCCTCGGCGCGCAATCGTTCCACCATGTGCGGGTAGTGCAGCTCGAACGCCGGACGCTCCGAACGAATCCGGGGCAGCTCGGTGAAGTTGTGCCGCGGCGGCGGGCAACTGGTCGCCCATTCCAGCGAGTTGCCATATCCCCACGGGTCGTCGACGGTCACCACCTCGCCGTAGCGCCAGCTCTTAAAGACGTTCCACACGAACGGGAACATTGAGGCACCCAGGATGAAGGCCCCGATGGTCGAGACCACGTTGAGACCCTGGAAGCCGTCGGTGGGCAGGTAGTCGGCGTAGCGCCGGGGCATGCCCATGTCGCCCAGCCAGTGCTGCACCAAGAACGTGGTGTGGAAACCGATGAACGTCAGCCAGAAGTGCAGCTTGCCCAGCCGCTCGTCGAGCAGCCGACCGGTCATCTTGGGGAACCAGAAGTAGATGCCGGCAAACGTGGAGAACACGATGGTGCCGAACAGCACGTAGTGAAAGTGCGCGACGACGAAATAGCTGTCGGTCACGTGGAAGTCCAGCGGCGGGCTGGCTAGCAGCACACCGGTCAAACCACCCAACAGGAAGGTGACCGCGAAGCCGACCGAAAACAGCATCGGCGTCTCAAAGGTCAACTGGCCCTTCCACATGGTGCCGACCCAGTTGAAGAACTTGATCCCGGTCGGCACCGCGATCAAATACGTCATAAACGAAAAGAACGGCAGCAGAACGGCTCCGGTGGCGAACATGTGGTGCGCCCACACCGCGACCGACAACGCAGCGATCGACAGCGTCGCGTAAACCAGTGTGGTGTAGCCGAAGATGGGCTTGCGGGAAAAGACCGGAAAGATCTCTGAGACGATCCCGAAGAACGGCAGCGCGATGATGTAGACCTCGGGGTGACCGAAGAACCAGAACAGGTGCTGCCACAACAGGACTCCGCCGTTGGCCGCGTCGTAGACATGGGCTCCCAGGTGGCGGTCGGCGGCTAGCCCGAACAGCGCGGCGGTCAGCAGTGGGAACGCGATCAGCACCAGGATGGACGTCACCAGGATGTTCCAGGTGAAGATCGGCATCCGGAACATCGTCATCCCGGGTGCACGCATGCAGACCACGGTGGTGATCATGTTGACCGCACCCAAGATGGTGCCCAGACCGGCGACGATCAAACCCATAATCCACAGGTCGCCGCCGGCACCGGGCGAGTGGATCGCGTCGGTCAACGGTGTATAGGCGGTCCAGCCGAAGTCGGCGGCCCCGCCTGGTGTGATGAAACCGGCCATCCCCATGGTGGCGCCGAACAAGAACAACCAGAACGAAAAGGCGTTCAGCCGTGGGAATGCCACGTCGGGTGCGCCGATTTGCAGCGGCAACACCAGGTTGGCGAAGCCGAACACGATCGGGGTGGCATAGAACAACAACATGATCGTGCCGTGCATGGTGAACAGCTGGTTGAACTGTTCATTCGACAAGAACTGCAGACCAGGTGCGGCCAACTCGGTACGCATCAGCAGCGCCAGCAGGCCGCCCACAAAGAAGAAGATGAAGCAGGCAACGCAATACATGATGCCGATCATCTTGTGATCGGTGGTGGTGATCAGCTTGTAGACAAGGTTCCCTTTGGGACCGGTGCGGGCCGGATATGGACGGATGGCCTCGAGTTCTCCCAACGGGGGCGCTTCGGCTGTCAACAGCTCCTCCAAACATCCATTCCGGACAGGGGCGCACTACGCATCCAGTGATGATCGCAAGCGCGGCGAAGCCGGGCGCAGCGGGTCATCACCATCGACACAGAGACGAATCTTAGCCCCCGGAGAGGTGGGCGGTAGGTCTGGTCCTACGAACTGTCGTAAATACCTCACCGGAGCCGTCCCGCGGGCTGCTCTGACCAACCCCCGGTTCGCCCGCATGGCGTCGAGTGTGCTCGCAGAGCGTCGACTGTGCGGCCAGGGCGGGTCAATCGCGAAATTCCCGCCCTAAATGCACACTCAAAGCCGCCAGAACACACTCGATGCACCGCGACAGCGTCATCCGTGTCGCGCCGGTCGCGATAGGGCCGGATGTTAACGTCGAGCGCGTGCTGTTCGGCGTGAGGCGACCCAGATTGGCCGCGGCCGCGCTGACAGCAATGGCAACCGTGACGTGCAGCGGCTGCGGTTCCGAGCAGCCGCCCACCAGCGCGTCGCGATCGCTGCTCACCCCCACCACCCAAATCGCGGGGGCCGGTGTGCTCGGAAATGAGCGCCAGCCGGACCAGGCGTGCGCGCCAGAGCCGGCCGCGGTCGATCCGGGGCCGCCGACACGGCCGGCCCACAACGCCGCGGGAGTCAAACCAGATGTGACCCAGGTGCCGGCCGAGGCACAGCGCATTGTGGTGCTTGCCGGTGACCAGCTCGATGCGCTGTGCGCGCTTGGCTTGCAATCCCGAGTCGTCGCCGCCGCATTGCCGGACGGCTCCGCAAGCCAGCCCTCCTACCTGGGCAACGCCGTACATGGCCTGCCCGGCGTGGGTACCCGCAGAGCCCCGGACCTGGGCGCTATCGCGGCGGCTCAACCGGATCTGATTCTGGGCTCTGCAGGCTTGACGCCGAAGTTGTATCCACAGCTGACGGCGATCGCCCCGACGGTGTTCACCGCTGCACCGGGCGCAGCCTGGGAAGACAACCTTCGTGGTGTCGGTGCCGCGACGGCGCGCAGCGATGCCGTAGACGCATTGATCACCGGCTTCTCCCAACGGGCTACCCAGATCGGGGCCACTCATGACGCAACCCACTACCAAGCGTCCATCGTCCAGCTGACCACCAACACCATGCGGGTTTACGGATCCAATAACTTCCCGGCCAGCGTGCTTGCCGCGGTCGGAGTGGACCGGCCCGCGGCACAGCGATTCACCGACAAGGCTTATATCGAGATCGGCACCACCGATGCCGATCTCGCGAAGGCGGATTTCGCGGGCTTCTCAATGGCGGACGCTGACATCGTCTACGTGTCGTGCGCGTCGGCGGCCGCCGCGGAGCGCGCCGCCACCGTCCTGGACAGCGGCCCGTGGCGCAAGCTGTCCGCCAATCACGACAACCGGGTCTTCATCGTCAACAACGAGGTGTGGCAAACCGGCGAGGGCGTGGTCGCAGCCCGCGGCATCGTCGATGACCTACGGTGGGTCAACGCGCCAATCAACTAGGTGCCCGCGAGAGTGCAATGGGCGACGCATCGCCCGAGAGGCGCGGTCGATAGCTGCACTCTCGCGGCTAAGCTCGTGATGTGCCTACTGTTTCCGCCTACGCCGCCACGTCGGCGACCGAACCGCTGACCAAGGTCACCATCAACCGACGCGACCCGGGTCCACACGACGTCGCGATCCAGATCAAGTTCGCCGGGATCTGCCACTCCGACATCCACACCGTCAAAGCTGAGTGGGGCCAACCGAATTACCCGGTGGTCCCAGGCCATGAGATCGCCGGGGTGGTGACCGCGGTGGGCGCTGAGGTCACCAAACACAAGGTCGGCGACCGCGTCGGCGTGGGCTGCATGGTGGGCTCCTGCGGTGAATGCCGCAGCTGTCTGGCCGGGCTCGAGCAGTACTGCAAACCAGGCGCGACCTTCACCTACAACTCGATCGGCAAAGACGGCCAGTCAACCCAAGGTGGCTACAGCCAGGCCATCGTCGTTGACGAAAACTTCGTCGTACATATCCCCGATGCGCTACCGCTGGACGCCGCCGCGCCGCTGCTGTGCGCGGGCATCACGCTCTACTCACCGCTTCGGTATTGGAACGCGAAGCCGAGCACGCGGCTCGCGATCATCGGTTTGGGTGGTCTTGGACACATGGGTGTCAAGCTGGGCGCGGCGCTGGGCTGCGACGTGACGGTGCTGTCGCAGTCACTGAAGAAGATGGAGGACGGACTGCG
>NZ_JBYCLA010000444.1:0-8370 GCF_057473665.1 Mycobacterium sp. TH-M25 | reverse complement strand
TCCTGTGCCCGCATCCAGGTCAGCGACATCGGGCTCAAGGGTCAGATGCTCGACGACGGCCACGGCGGGGCGGTCGAAGGTTTCCAGGTTCACCTGGGCGGAGGTCTTGGCCAAGAGGCTGGGTTTGGCCGCAAACTGCGTGCGCATAAGGTCTACAGTCACGATCTCGGCGACTACATCGACCGGGTGGTGCGCAACTTCGTCACCAAGCGTGATCCCGGCGAGCGTTTCGCGAACTGGGCGTTGCGCGCCGAAGAGGATGACCTGCGATGAGGACAGGAGCATCAGATGACTGCAACGGATGACACGGTGACCGAGGCCGAACTTCGAGAGCTCGCCGAGCGCGGCGCCGCCGAACTCGACCGCCATGGCGCCATCGACCTGCTGCGCTGGACCGACCGAACCTTTCCCGGAAGGTGGGTGGTGGCCTCCAACATGCAAGACGCCGTCCTGGTCGATCTGGCCGTCACGGTGCGCCCGGGGATGCCGGTGCTGTTCATCGACACCGGAAACGAATTCCCGGAGACCATCGGTATGCGTGATGCGGTCGCGGCGACCTACGACATCCGATTGGTCACCATCACCCCCGAGCCCTCGGTGCTGGCGTTGGGCACCAGCCTGTGCCACTCCGATCCCGGCGAGTGCTGCCGGCTGCGCAAGGTCGTCCCGCTGACCAAAGCACTGCCCGAGTATCGCGCGTGGGTGACCGGGCTGCGCCGAACCGATGCCTCGACTCGCGTCGACGCCCCACTGATCAGCTTCGACGAAAAGTTCAAGTTGGTAAAGGTCAACCCGCTGGCCGCATGGTCCGACCAAGACATGACCGACTACATCACACAGCACAATGTGCTGGTCAATCCGCTGGTTGACGAAGGCTATCCGTCGATCGGTTGCGTACCGAACACCGCCAAACCGGCGCCGGGAGAAGACAAGCGCAGCGGCCGCTTTGCCGGATTCGACAAAACCGAGTGCGGCCTGCACGTTACGTGATCGCGTCTTTGCCCAGCCCGATGCACGTAAATCCTTGGTGTGTAACGATTGTGAGGTCGCAGATGGCACATGTGCCCGATCGCCGCGATGTTCTCCGTCTCGGGGGGTCTGAACGTGGGTGACTTCCACATTGCGATTGTGGGTTCTGGCCCGTCGGCTTTTTTCGCCGCCGCGGCGCTGCTGAAGGCGGCCGACTCTTCCGCGGATGTCGCAGTCGTGGTGGACATGCTCGAGATGTTGCCGACACCAGGGGGATTGGTGCGTTCCGGCGTGGCGCCCGATCATCCGAAGATCAAATCGGTGAGCAATCAGTTCGACAAGACCGCCGCGGACCCGCGTTACCGCTTCTTCGGCAACCTACGGATCGGCAAACATGTCGAGACCGCCGAGCTCGCCGAGCACTACGACGCGGTGATCTATGCGGTGGGTGCGCAGGCAGATCGGGCGCTGAACATTCCCGGTGAAGAGTTACCGGGCAGCGTCGCCGCGGTCGACTTCGTGGGCTGGTACAACGCGCACCCCGACTTTGCGCAGATGGTTCCCGACCTGTCCGGTGCGCGGGCGGTGGTGGTCGGCAACGGCAACGTCGCGCTGGACGTGGCCCGCATCCTGGTCACCGACCCCGAGGTGCTCGCGGTCACCGACATCGCCGATCACGCGTTGGAGTCGCTGCGCCCGAGCGGCGTGCAGGAAGTGCTGATCGCCGGGCGGCGCGGTCCGCTGCAAGCGGCGTTCACCACGGTGGAGCTGCGTGAGTTGGGCAACCTGGACCGGGTCGACGTGGTGGTCGATCCGGCTGAGTTGGCCGCGATCACCGACGACCACGCGGCCGCTGTCGGCAAGATCGCCAAACAGAACATCAAGGTGCTGCGCGACTACGCGGCCCGCGAGCCGCGTCCCGGGCATCGTCGAATTGTGTTGCAGTTCATGACTTCCCCCATTGAGATTCAGGGCGAGGAGAAAGTCGAGCGGATCGTGTTGGGCCGCAACGAGCTGGTCAGCGACCAGAATGGGCGGATGGTGGCCGCCGATACCGGTGTGCGCGAGGAGCTGCCGGCCCAGCTGGTGGTGCGCGCGGTCGGGTATCGCGGCGTGGGGATCCCGGGGTTGCCGTTCGACGTCACGACCGCGACCAGTCCCAACACCCACGGCCGGGTGGCCGGCAGCCGCAACGAATACGTCGTCGGGTGGATCAAACGCGGCCCCACCGGCGTCATCGGCACCAACAAGAAGGACGCCCAGGAAACCGTCGACACCCTGCTGGCCGACTTGGCCGGCACCGCACCGGCCGGGTTCGGGCCAGGCCATGCCGACGAGCTCGCCGACTGGCTGGCTACACGTCAGCCCGAGCTGGTCACCCGTGCGCACTGGCAACTTATCGACGACTACGAGCGGTCAGCCGGTGAGCCGCACGGTCGGCCCCGCGTCAAGTTCGCGACCCTCGATGAACTCCTGCGGGCTGCCCACGGCTGACCCGCGAAAAGCAACGTACCCGCGTTGGATGTCCTGGAAATCGACGCGTTAGGAGGCGTCTTGTGACCTATGTAATCGCCGAACCCTGTGTCGACATCAAAGATAAATCGTGCATCGACGAATGTCCGGTCGACTGTATCTATGAGGGCACCCGGATGCTGTACATCCAGCCCGACGAATGCATCGACTGCGGTGCCTGCGAGCCGGTATGCCCGGTCGAGGCCATCTATACCCGAAGAAGATGTGCCAGAAGAGTGGACCGACTACACCCAGATCAACGCCGACTTCTTCGCGGACCTCGGCTCACCCGGTGGTGCGGCCAGGGTCGGGCTCACCGACAACGATCCGATAGCCGTCAAAACCCTGGAGAGCAAAGACTAATCCAGCGTGGAGAGGCAGCCGGGGATGGTTTGTTTCGTACTCCCCGGGGTATGCCTATCCTTGACAAAGCCGGGGAGCCCGGATTCTCGCGTAACCGACGTCTAACACGAGGAGTGACGCTTTGATGCAGATCGACCAGCACGCGCCCGCGATCGAGCGGGGAGCGTTCGGGATGCCCCGGCCGCAAGGCTGGACACTCGAGCGCATTATTCACCTGTTGGCGGGCGGCATGGTGCTGACCTCACTGGCGCTCGGGCGCAAGTTCTCGGCGCGGTGGAGGGTGCTCACCGGTTTCGTGGGGGCCAACCTGCTGCTCGACGCCGCAGTGGGCTGGTGCCCGAGCAGCGTTCTACTGCACCGCCTCGGCGTTTCGACCGCGGCCGAGCGGTCGACGCGTTGCGGCGGTTAGCCCACGCCTCGATGAAATGCTTGCCGGGCGAGTCGCGTCAGGCGTCCGGCACCGAAACGGCATCGATGCTGTATCTGATAGGAGGCGCACGATGATTCACATGCTGGAGATAGTGGAACCAACGCCCGACGTCACCGACGACGGCGCCGGGGCGGTGGCGTCATGAGCCGCGCATGTCCTCGGGTGGTGATTTTGGGTAGCAGCTTCGCCGGGCTGACCACCGCCCGCTTCATCCGGTCACATTGCGGCGACGCGGTCGACATCACGGTGATCGACCGTAACCCGTATCTGATCTTCGTGCCGAACATCCCGATGGAGGTGTTCGCCGACCACGATCCGCTGGTGACGATGCACATGGAAACCGTCCGGTTCCATGATCGCGACGGCAACGAGTTCATCAACGCCGCGGTCACCGCGATCGACCCCGACGCCAAGCGGGTGGTGTTCACCCCGACCGACCGCGCCGGCTCAGCGCCCGAGACAATCGGTTACGACTATCTGGTGATCGCACTGGGCAACCAGCTGGCCTACGACCGGATCGAGGGCTTCGGCGAGTTCGGCGACACCGTCTCCAGCGGACACTATGGCAACAAACTGCGGCGCAAGCTTTTTGGCGGTGGCTATAAGGGCGGCCCGATCGCCATCGGATCTGCCCGGTTCCACCAGGGTCTCGAACACAAGCCCGATTGGCTGCCGGTCGCCGAGGCCGCCTGCGAGGGCCCACCGCTGGAGCTGGCGTTGTCGATGGCGCACTGGCTCGGTGAGCATTCGATGGGCGACGCCCACAAGGTCACCATGTTCACGCCGGCGGAGACCATCGCCGAGGACGCCGGTGAAGAGATCGTCAAGGAGTTCCTGGATCTGGCCACCGACATGGGTTTCGGATACCTGCCCGGCACCCAGGACATCGCGCGCCTCACCGCGGACGGCATCGAGTTCGCCAACGGTCAGAGCATGGAAGCGGAGCTGAAGATCGTCCTGCCCGACTGGGTGCCGCACGCCTTCCTGAAGGATCTGCCGATCACCGACGAATATGGCTTCGTGCTCACCGGCACCGACATGCGCAACCTCGACCACCCGGAGGTTTTCGCCGTGGGCGACGCGGCCGCGCTGACCGTGCCCAAGCTCGGCTCCCTGGGCCACCAGCAAGCCGAGATCGTGGCCCGCCACATCGCGGTCGAGGTCGGTCGCCTCGACCGGGCCGAGGTTGGCGGACCGTATCGACCCGAGATCATCTGCTTCGGCGACATGGGCGGACACAAGGGCTTCTACATCCACTCCGACACCTGGTACGGCGGGAAGACCAGCGTCTTCAAGATGGGCTACGCGCCGTGGGCGATGAAGATGGGGTTCAAAGAGATGTACTTCCGGACCGGCGGCAAGCCCGTCTCCTGGGGGATGCCCGCCACCGAATTCACCATGGACAAGCTGCCGCTGCCGTGACGGCCAGATTGGAGTAACACATGGACGCACAGGCATGGGATGTTCGCTACAGCGAGGGCGATCTGCTGTGGGGGACCGAGCCGAACACATTCGTCGCCGCCGAAATGTCGGCAGCAACGCCGGGACGGGCGCTGGATGTGGCCTGCGGCGAGGGCCGAAACGCGATCTGGTTGGCCAGCCGCGGCTGGCACGCCGTCGGTGTCGACTTCTCCCAACAGGGACTGGATCGGGCAGCGCAGCTGGCCAGTCGTGCCGGGGTTGACGAGCGGGTCGACTTCCAGGTCGTCGATGTGGTGCACGACGCGCTGCCGGCCGGATCGTTCGACGCGGTCATCGTCGCTTACCTGCAGCTGCCGCACACCTCGCGTCGCGCCGCCTTGCGTAACGCCGCCGCCGCGGTTGCACCCGGCGGCACGTTGCTGATCGTGGGCCATGACACCACCAACCTCACCGAGGGAGTCGGCGGGCCGCAGGACGCCGAGATGTTGTTCACCCCTGAGGATGTGCTCGCCGACCTGAACGCGGTGCCCGGACTCGTAGTGGAGAAAGCGGAGAAAGTCCGACGAGCGGTGCCCGACGCCGAGCGCGACGCCATCGACGCACTGGTGCGCCTGCGCCGCGACGCGCACGGCGGAGCGAGCCAGCCATGACCTGTCGGTGGTCGGTCCCGCCGAAAAGTTGCCACATGAGGGTGGCCGGCCGCACCTTGGGCTGGGTTCAGTGCAGGTGACCGCTCCCCTGTGGGTGGGGTTTTTGATCGGGGCCGCGTTCGGCGTGCCGGCTGCGCTGTGGGGGATCGGCAACCCCGAGACCGTCATTCGTACGGCCAGGATGGTGGACCGGCTGCTGATCGGATGCTTTGCCTACGTGACGGCGGTCGGTGCGGTCCTGCTCTACGGGCTGTATGCGCTGGGCGTGTCGATGCATTTTTCTCCCAAGCCGCTCTACATCTACGGGGTGACGCTGGGCGGGCTGCTGTTCGGGATAGGGGTGGCTGTCAGCGGCTATTTTCCGGGTAGTGAGTGGATCGCGCTGGGCGAGGGTCGCCGCGACGTGCTCTATGCGATCCCGGGCGGCCTGCTCGGAGCCGCGGCGTGGACAGTGCTCTACCAGACACCGGTCGGGCACTGGCTGGTCACGACCGCCGACTATGGCAATCTGGTGGTCACCGGTGACATCTCGCGCATCCACCCGGTCGTGACGTTGGCCGTCGCGGTGGGCTACGCGGCGGTGGCGCTGAGCGTGCTGTACTTTCTGCCTCGCTACAAGGGCGGCCGGCACAGTTGCGTTCGGCATCTGGGTAATTGCCCGCTCGACGACCACGACCGCGCGATGATGCGCGACACCGCCGACTACCTTTCCGAAGGGGCCGTCGATCCGGCGCGCTCTGCTACCCCAACCCGATTTCAGCGGCTGGCCGCCCGCGAGGTGCCCGCCGCGAATTTTTACGCGCGAACCATCCTGGTCGTTGGGTCCGTCGTGGCCGCGGTGGTAGTGCTGGCGATATTCCTGCACCAGACGTTCGGTCAGTCGACGACCTACTCGTGGCTGGTGGGGAAGTTGCTCCTACCCCGATTCGCCTACACCGCGAAGGTGTCGGCGAGCATCGGCTGGGAGCCGTTCACCGACATCGGGATCCTTTTCGGCGGGCTCTTCTCAGCGGTGTTCATCAGCCGTCGTTTCACCGCCTTTCACCCGGTGATCCCGCCGTCGTGGCGAAACCGGTTCGGTCCCAGCAAGATCAAGCGCGCTCTCGGCAGCTCCGGCGGCTCGTTTCTGGTGCTGTTCGGTGCCCGGATGGCCGACGGGTGTACCAGCGGCCACACGTTGAGCGGCGGAGTCCAGTTGGCACTGAGTGCGTGGCTGTTCACCGCCGCGGTCGTGATTGCGATGGTGGTGACGGCCCGGCTGGTGTACCGCGATGCGACTTGGTTGACGACGCCATCAGGCTCGGCCGTCGAGCAACCGGCGATCACGCGGTCTGATGTCCGCGCGTAATACCGCTACCTTGCTCGTCGTGCTGGTCTCTTTCGCGGCGACGATCGCCGTCGGCACAGCCGTGACCGGCGGACAGGCCCACACCCGGTTGGCGCTCAGCGACGTGCTCATCCCCGCGGCCATCCCGGTGCTGCTGGTCATCGGATTAACAATCGCCTGCCGCGAGCGCTAGCGAAAACCGCACTGCCCGAGAGTGATCCATGCCGGACCCAAATTTAACGACTCTGCTGCCGCTTGGGTTTACTCTGCCGCGTGGGTTGCCGGCCTGTCGTCGAGGGTGAAGCCCCAAGAACTGTTGGCCACAGCGAACTCGAAGCCGTCTGTGCTTGCTTCGGACTTACCCGAGGCGCCGAAGTCTCCCGAATCGGCGACGTAGGCGTGCCCGAGCTTTTCCATCCCGGGCAGGGTGCCGGGCGGGAAGTTGTCCTCGATCGACGCCAGCGCCGACTCGAACATCTTCTGGTGGGCGATCTCTCGGGTCATCAGGAACGTCAACGTATCTTTGGCGCCGGCGTCGTCGGTGAATTTGATGAGGCGCTCGTAGACGAGTTTGGCGCGGGCTTCGGCGGCGATATCCGAACGCAGGTCGGCGGTGGGTTCGCCGATGGTGTCGACGTAGCCGGCGGTGAACGGCGTGCCCTCGGAGTCGGTCAACCGTGCGCCACCGCCACCGAGGACGTTGGTGGCACTGTTGAGCGCGAGAGTCGCGGCGTCGGGCATTTTCCCGTCCAGCAATTCGCCGAGGTAGGTGCCTTCGACCTGATCCACCAGCGCCGAGGGCGAGCCCTTCAGCAACAGCGACAAGGTCTGCGCAACCATTTCCAGATGGGAGAGTTCCTCGGTGGCGATATCGAGCAACATGCTGCGTCGTGCGCCGTCGGTCTCATTCCAGCCCTGCAGGAAATAGCGCAGCGCCGCAGCGAGCTCACCGTTGGGACCGCCGAACTGTTCGAGCAACATCTTGGCGAACTTCGGGTTCGGTTCGTCCACGCGGACCCGGTACATCATCTTCTTGTTGTGTAAAAACATCGCCTGAATCTCCTATCTACTGCCGAAGCATCGCGGTCACCTGCCGTCGTGATTCCCGCCCTAGACGTGCCCCAAACACGCCGGCCGCGAGCCCGGGCGGCAAGGGCCGGATTGGATAGCTGGCTGAGCTCACGTATCCGAAAGCATTGCTGTGCAAAACTTCCCGCTAGTCGCGCGCCTGTTCAGCGGCCGCTGGCTGTTGCGCCGACCTCTGGATGGCGGCCGATATGCGACTCTTGACGCATTCGTTCGACCATGTGCGGATAGTGCAGTTCGAAAGCCGGCCGTTCGGAACGGATGCGGGGCAGTTCGGTGAAATTGTGGCGCGGCGGTGGGCAGCTGGTGGCCCACTCCAGGGAATTACCGTGGCCCCAGGGGTCATCCCCTACGACCGGTTCGCCGTAGCGCCAGCTTTTGAACACGTTCCACATGAACGGCACCATCGACTCGCCAAGGATGAACTCGCCTACGGTGGAGACGACGTTGATCGCCTGGAAGACATCGGTGGGCAGGTAATCGGCGTAGCGGCGCGGAATGCCCTCATTGCCCATCCAGTGCTGCACCAAAAACGTGGTGTTGAACCCAATGAAGGTCAGCCAGAAGTGCAGCTTGCCCAGCCGCTCATCGAGCAGCCGACCGGTCATCTT